>DASVQQ010000017.1 GCA_036389035.1 Jatrophihabitans sp. | reverse complement strand
TCCCAAGGGTTGGGCTGTTCGCCCATTAAAGCGGTACGCGAGCTGGGTTCAGAACGTCGTGAGACAGTTCGGTCCCTATCTTCCGTGGGCGTTGGAGATTTGAGAGGAGCGACTCCTAGTACGAGAGGACCGGAGTGGACGTACCCCTGGTGTACCGGTTGTCCTGCCAAGGGCACCGCCGGGTAGCTATGTACGGAAGGGATAACCGCTGAAAGCATCTAAGCGGGAAGCCTGTTTCAAGATTAGGACTCCCATCCTTTATGGAGTAAGGCCCCCGGCTAGACCACCGGGTTGATAGGCCAGAAGTGGAAGAACAGTAATGTTTGGAGCTGACTGGTACTAATAGGCCGAGGATTTGCCACAAAAATGCTACGCGTCCACTGTGCGGTTCCCGAGGTACGGTCCCCGTTTCGAGCTTGCTCGAGATGGTGCGGACCGGATATCTCCATAGAGTTTCGGCGACCATAGCGAGAGGGAAACGCCCGGTCCCATCCCGAACCCGGAAGCTAAGCCTCTCAGCGCCGATGGTACTGCGCGGGCCACTGCGTGGGAGAGTAGGACGTCGCCGGACACACTTTCGACCAAGGTCGTTCGGCATTGCCGAACGACCTTGGTTGTTTTAGAGCCAGGACCGTTCGGTTGATGCCGGACGGTTCTGGCTCTTTTCTTTCTAGGCGAGCGGGATGATGAACATGGCTGACTATGGATCTAGCCGCGGCGGCTCCAACGCCAGGCGCGACGGGCGAGGCACACCCACTGGAAGCGGTGACCGCGGCCGAGCCGGCTCGACGGGGTCGCGTAGTGCTGCAGCTGGTCGTGGTGTTGCAGCTGGTCGCGGTGCTTCGGCTGGTCGCGGTGCTTCGGCAGGTCGCGGCGGCCAGGGGGACAACCCGGGCCGGCAAGGTTCTCCCGCGCGGGACTACGCGCCCCGGGGCTCCTCGACTACTGGCCGTAGTGCTGCCGGCAGCACCCGTTCGGAGGGTCAGCGGTCATCGGGCCCCAGGCAGGACAGCCGCGGTTCCTACGGCCGTCCGGCTGCTGGCTCCGATGGTCCCCGACGCTCTGACCGCGCTGGTGGTGCGAGCGGCGGCGCTGCCGGTTACCGCGCCGGCGGCCAGTCACGTGACCGGTTTCCGGCCGCTGGCGAACGCTCCGGCGGAGGCGCCCGCCGTTATGGCTCCTCGAGCGAGGGCGCGGGCACTGCCGGCTCCTTCCGGGGTGCCGACCGCGCACAACCGCGCGGCGGAAGGCCTGCCGGCTCCGACACCGCCCGGCCGGCCCGAGGAAATCCCCGGGATCAGCACGGCTCATCGTCCACTGTGCGTAGTTCTGGCTACGAACCCCGGCGTGCGCCGGCAGCCGGACGCCCGACAAGCGCCCGGTCCGAGCGTGAGCCCCGCACGAGCGCCAACTGGTGGGAGCCAGCCGGTTCGGGCACCGCACGCCAGGACGATCGCAAACCGGCCGGGCCAAGCCGTGGGGGCACTGGATCCGGTGGCGGGTACTCCGATACGCGTCGTGACGGTGGGGGTTACTCCGGTGCACGACGTGAGGGTGGCTACCAGAGCACCCGCGGCGACAGCGGTGAGCGCCGCGACAGCCGGACGTCGGGCGCCGGGAGCCGGGGCCGCGACTCAGCAGCCGGTTTCGACAGCGGCTCGCGTCCCAGCCGCTCCGATCGCCCGGCCGGCAACCGCTCCTCCAGTGGTGGCCGTCCTACCAGTTCCACCGGCGGCGAACGGCGTTATCCCCGTGCCGACACCACCGGTGGCGAACGGCGCTATCCGCGTGCTGACAGCGCCGGTGGCGAACGGCGCTATTCGCGTGCTGACACCACCGGTGGCGAACGGCGCTATTCGCGTGCCGACAGCGCCGGCGGTCGAAGCAATCGGGTCGAGGAGGACTACGAGTCGACTAGGGGCTCCAGGCCGACCCGAGGCGCCGAGATTGCGATTCCCGCCGGCGCCGATCCGAAACTGCTCGACCCTTCGGTCCGCTCCGAGCTGCGCTCGCTCAGCAAGCTCGCCGCTGAGTTCGTAGGCGCTCACCTGGTAGCCGCGGGCCAGGCGATCGACACCGACCCGAAGAAGGCCTTGGAGCACGCCCGTGCCGCCCGCGGCCGAGGTGCCCGGGTGGGCGCGGTACGCGAAGCCACCGGGTTGGCGGCCTACCACGCCGGTGAGTGGGCCGAGGCCCTGTCAGAGCTGCGAGCCGCCCGCCGGATCTCCGGCGACGCCAGCAACATTGCGGTGATGGCCGACTGCGAACGTGCGCTGGGCCGTCCGGAACGGGCGCTCAAGGCACTCGATGACCCCGCGGTGCCCAAGCTGGACCCCAGCACCCGCGCCGAACTGCTCATCGTGGTCGCTGGTGCCCGGCGCGACCTGAACCAGCTCGACGCCGCGCTGGCGGTGTTCGAGCGTGATGGCCTGGACGCCAAGAACCCCAAGCCGGGCAGCGCCCGGCTCTGGTACGCCTACGCCGACGCGCTGGTCGAAGCCGGCCGGATCCAGGAGGCTGTCCAGTGGTTCGGCGAGGCCGCGAAAGCCGACTTCGACGACGAGACCGACGCGGCCGACCGGGCCGCGGACCTGCTCTGAGTCCTGGTCGCGAACTGCTGAGTCCTGGTCGCGAACTGCTGAGTCCCTGGTCGCGAACCGCTGAGTCCGGGTCGACCTACCGCTGAGTCACTGGTCGGCGAACCGCCGGATGACCGCGCCGGAGGCCGGCTTCGGAGTGAACAGCGTCGACTTGCGGGGCATCCGCTCGCCGGCGGCCGCGACGGCTGCCACCGCCTGGACCGGCGTGGCCCGAACCAGCACGGCGGTGTTCCCGGCGTGCGACGCATCGGCCAGCGCCTCGCTGACGCTGTGCGCGTAACCGACGTTGTCCACTGTGTCGCTCAACTGCCACACCTGCTCCACCAGCACCCGGTGCAACACCGTTATGTCAAGTTCGCCTAGCGCGGTGCCGGCAGCCTCGCCGAGGGCCTGTCGCTGGATCTCGGACGACAGCCGTGACACGAGCACCGCCTCGTCGTCATGTGCCAGGACGACTGCGAAGCCGTCGGTCTGGGCCAGCAGCTTCTCCGCCGCGGCGACGGACATCGGCTCACTGACCTCGGCGGCGGCCGCGGTCAGCTCAAGGATCCGGGTCCACCCGAGTGCCACCACCCGGTGGATCGGATGGACCTGCGGGCCGTAGGACGAGGTGTCGACCAGCAGCGTCAGGCCCCGGTCCCAGGGCCCGGGCTGGCCCTGGTGGTCGGCCTGCAGCTGCCGGTATGTCGCGTAGCGATGGTGGCCGTCGGCGATCAGCGCCCGCCGGCCGGCGAGGTCTGCCGCCACCGCGTCGTGCGCGGCCGGATCGGTGACCGCCCACAACCGGTGCCGGACCCCGTCCGGCGTGCTGGCCGTGCTGGCGGGTTCCTGGTCGGTGACCGAAGCGACCAGCTCGGAGGCCGCCCCGCCGCCGTCATAGACCAGGAAGATCGGTTCGAGATTCGCCTCGGTGGCGCTCATCAACGCCAGCCGGTCCGACACCGGTCCGGCCATGGTGTTCTCGTGCGGCAGGATCACCCCGTCCTCGGGGTCGCGCAGTTCCACCGCGCCGAGCAGCCCCCGGGTCACCGAGCCCTCGGACGTGCTCATCTCATAGACGAACAGGGCAGCCTCGTCATCGACGGCAAGCACCCCTCGGTCGAGCCAGTCCTGAAGGAGCGCCTTGGCTCCGGCGTAGCGGTCACCGTCGCCGAGCTCAGCCTCGTCCTGCTCTGGAAGGATCAGCCGGACGACGTTGGTCGGACTGGCCTGGACCAGGGCAGCCCGGTCGGCGTCGGAGATGACGTCGTAGGGCGGGGACAGCTGCCGTCCCAGGGTGTCGGCGTCAGCGCAGAACCGAGTCGCGCGAAACGGGGCAAGGGACAGGCCACGGCCGGTGGCGAGAGGATCGGTCACGAGGGCCGATGCTACGCGGCAGCCTGCGCACGGTACCGACCTGATCACCCGGAATGGAGAAAACGCATGATCGGCTCCCAACAGCCGCTGGCCCGTCGTTACGACGTGGCCCTGCTGGACCTCGACGGGGTCGTCTACGTCGGCGAGCAGCCGGTTGCCGGGGCGCCCCAGGCGCTGGCCTCGGCCCGCCAGTTAGGCATGCGACTGGCCTTCGTGACCAACAACGCTTCCCGCACCCCCGACCAGGTCGCCGAGTTGCTGCACCGGGTGGGGGTGCCGGCCGCCGCCGACGAGGTGATCACCTCGGCCCAGGCCGCCGCGCACTACCTGGCTGACCGGCTGCCGGCCGGCGCCCCGGTGCTGGTGCTGGGCACCACCGGCCTGATCGAGGCGCTCACCGAACGAGGGCTGAAACCGGTGTTCTCCGCCGAGCAGGACCCGGCCGCCGTCGTGCAGGGCTTCTTTCCGGGCCTGGACTGGGCAGCGCTGGCCGAGGGGGCGGTGGCGATCACCAGGGGGGTGCCCTGGCTGGCCACCAACCTCGACGCCACCGTGCCGTCCGCGCGCGGGCCGTTGCCCGGCAACGGATCGCTGGTGGCAGCGCTTCGGCATGCGACCGGCCAGACGCCGGCCGCCACCGGCAAGCCCGACCCGGCCATGCACGCCGAGAGCGTCGAACGCTCCAAGGCCCGGTACCCGATCGTGGTGGGCGACCGGCTCGACACCGACATCGAGGGCGCCCGCCGGGCTGACTGCGACTCGCTGCTGGTGCTCAGCGGCGTCACCGACGCGGCCAAGCTACTCGGGGCCGAGGCCTTGCACCGGCCGGACTACCTCGGCCACGACGTCTCCGCGCTGCTGCGCGGCCATCCCGAGGTGACGGTCACTGACCAACTGGTGAGCTGTGGAACGGCCAGGGTCGAGATCCGCGGCGTCGAGCTGCTGCTCAGCGGCGCTGATCCGGACGGCGAGGCCGGCGGCGACGGACTGGACGGCCTGCGAGCACTGGCGGTGGCCGGCTGGCGGCTGCTCGACGCCGGCGCGGCGGTGCGCCCGGTCAGCGGCGCCGACGACCCCTCGATCCGGCTGCTCCAGCAGCTCGGTCTCGGACACGCGCGCGGCTGAGGCTGTGGATAGCGGCGGTCAGAACCCGGCTACCACGTAACCTGGCTACGTGACCGACCCCCGCTCAGCTTCGGCCCCCGGCGGCGATGACGCCCCGGCCGCTGCCGGCGATGATGTGGTGCTTCGCGTCGAATCCGCCGCCGAGGCCGTCACCGGGGTCAGCGAAGGGCCGCTGATCGAGGCCGTGACCCGGCTGGACGTCCTGCATCGCGAGTTGCAGGACGCGCTGGCCGACCTGGACCAGGCCTGAGCCGCTGCCCATGGTCCGCCGGTTGCGACTGGACGCCGAACTGGTGCGTCGCCAGTTGGCGCGCTCGCGCGAGCAGGCCGGCGAGCTGATCGAGGCCGGCCGGGTCCAGGTGCGCGGCAACGTCGCCACCAAGGCGGCCACCGGCGTCGAGCAGGACACCCCCATCCGGGTGCTGAGCGACATCCAGGACCCGGGTTACGCCTCGCGGGGCGCGCACAAGCTGGCCGGCGCGCTCGCCGAGTTCGCCACCCTGCGGGTCAGCGGCCGGCGCTGCCTGGATGCCGGGGCCTCGACCGGCGGCTTCACCGACGTGCTGCTGCGCAACGGCGCCCGCGAGGTGGTCGCGGTGGATGTCGGCTACGGGCAGCTGGTCTGGGCGCTGCAATCCGATCCCCGGGTGATCGTGCACGACCGCACCAACGTCCGGACGCTGACGCCCGAGCAGATCGGCGGCCTGGCCGAGCTGACCGTTGCCGACCTGTCCTTCATCTCACTCGGCCTGGTGCTGCCCGCGCTCACCGCCTGCACCGTCACCGACCTGGTTCCGATGGTGAAGCCGCAATTCGAAGTCGGCCGGCAGCGGCTGGGCCGGGGCGGCGTGGTGCGCGAGCCGGCCCTGCGCGCCGAGGCGGTGCTGGCGGTGGCCGGCGCCGCCCTGGAACTCGGCTGGGGCACGGCAGGCTTGGCACGGAGCCCGCTACCCGGGCCCAGCGGCAACGTGGAATTCTTTCTGTGGCTGCGCCAGGACGCCGGCCCGGCCGACCCGGCCAGAATCCACGCCATCGCAGGGGAGGGCGAATGAGGTCCGTACTGCTGGTGGTGCACACCGGCCGCTCCGACATTCGTGAGCTGGCCCGGCACCTGATCAGCCGGTTGAACTACCTCGGCTTCGAGGTGCGGATCAGCCCGACGGAGGCCGCCGAGGTCGCCGAGGGCGGTGAGCTGAGCCCGGTCAGCCTGCTGGACTCGTCCCAGATCGCCAAGGACGCCGAGGTGGCGCTGGTGCTCGGCGGCGACGGCACGTTCCTGCGGGCGGCTGAGTACGCCCGCAACGCCGGCATCCCGCTGCTCGGGGTCAACCTGGGCCATGTCGGCTTTCTGGCCGAGACCGAGGTCGACGCGCTCGACGCGACCGTGACCGCGATCGTCGAGGGCCGCTACCAGGTGGAAGAGCGGTTCACCCTGCAGGTGACCGCGACCCTGGGCGGCGAGGTGATCGCCGAGGACTGGGCGCTCAACGAGGCGTCGGTGGAGAAGGGCAACCGCGAGAAGTTGCTCGAGGTGGCCGTGTCGGTGGATGACCGGCCGCTGCTGCGGTTCGGGTGCGACGGGGTGATCTGCGCGACCCCGACCGGGTCGACCGCCTACGCGTTCTCGGTCGGCGGCCCGATCGTCTGGCCCAACGTCGAGGCGATGCTGCTGGTTCCCAACGCCGCCCACGCGCTGTTCCAGCGGCCGCTGGTGGTGGCCCCGAACTCCCAGATCGACATCGACCTGATAGGCACGGACCAGCCGGGCCTGCTCAGCTGCGACGGCCGCCGGGCCCACCCGCTGCCGCCGGGCACCAGGCTGCGGGTTGAGCGCTCGGCGCAGACCGTGAGCATCGCCCGGCCGCATCCCACCCCGTTCGGCGAACGGCTGGTCGCCAAGTTCCAGTTGCCGGTCCGCAGCCTGCGCGACGGCCGTCCCACCACCTAGCGGGACCTAGCGGAAGAGGCTGGCAGGCAGATGCTGGAGGAGATCCGGATCCGCGGGCTCGGGGTGATCTCGGACGCGGTGCTCGAACTCGGGCCGGGGCTGACCGTGCTGAGCGGTGAGACCGGGGCCGGCAAGACCATGGTCGTCACCGGGCTGGCGCTGCTGTTCGGCGGCCGGGCCGACTCGTCCCGGCTGCGTCCGGGAGTGGAGTCGGCCAGCGTCGAGGGCAGGTTGCTGGTGGGCGAGCAGTCACCGACCGCGCTGGCCGTGATCGAGGCGGGCGGTGACCTGGACACCGACGGCAGCCTGGTGCTGCGCCGGGTGGTGACCGCCGCCGGGCGCTCCCGCGCGGTCGCGGGCGGCGCCTCGGTGCCCGCGACCGTGCTGGCCCGGCTGGCCGAGGACCTGGTGGCGGTGCACGGTCAGAGCGATCAGCAGCGGCTCACCCAGCCGGCCGAGCAGCGCCTGACCCTGGACCGGTACGCCGGGCTGGAACTGCGCGATTGCCGGGCGGCCTTTCAGCAGTGGCGGGCCGCGGTGGCCGAGCTGGCACGCCGCACCGGCATGGCCCGCGAGCTGGCGCGCGAGGCGGAGCTGCTGCAGCACGGCATCGCCGAGATCGCCCGGATCGCGCCGCAGCCTGGTGAGGACGTCGAACTTGCGGCCCTGGCGGCACGGCTGGAGCACGCCGACGCGCTGCGGGTGGCGGCGCGCACCGCTCACGACGCGTTGCTCGGTGACCCGGACGACCCGGCCGGTGACGTGCCGGATGTGCAGACCCTGATCGCGGCGGCCAACCGGGCGCTCAACCAGGTCGCGGGCACCGACGCCGCGCTGGACCAGCTCAGCGCCCGGCTGGTCGAACTGGCTGCCGCGGCCACTGACATCGGCAGCGAGCTGGCTGGTTACCAGGCGCAGCTCGAGGCCGATCCGGCCCGGCTGGCCTCGGTGCACGAGCGGCGTGCCGCCCTCAACGGGCTGATCCGCAAGTACGGTGCGGCCGCGGCCGGCGACGGCGGGGTCAGGATCAGCGCCGCGGCCGGGGCGCTGGACGCGGTGCTGGACTGGGCAGCCGAGGCCGAGCAACGGCTGGCGGCTGCCGACACCTCCGACGAGGCGCTGGCCGCGCTGGCCGCCGAGCGCGATCAGGCGGCCGCCCGCTACACCGAGCTCGCCGCGGCGGTGTCCAGGCAGCGCCGGGAGGCCGCCCACCGGTTGTCGGAGCTGATCACCGCCGAACTGGCCGGCCTGGCGATGCCGGCGGCCACGGTGCGGGTCGAGGTCCGGCCCCGGCACCCGGTGGAGTCCGGCCCGCAGGTCGTGGTCGAGGGCCAGCCGGCCGGCGCGGGCCCGGACGGCGTGGACGAGGTGGAGATCACCTTGCGACCGCATCCGGACGCCCCGGCGCTGCCGGTGCAGCGCGGGGCGTCCGGCGGCGAGCTGTCCCGGGTGATGCTGGCCATCGAGGTCGCGCTGGCCGGGACGGACCCGGTGCCCACCATGGTCTTCGACGAGGTGGACGCCGGCGTCGGAGGCCGGGCCGCCGTCGAGGTCGGCCGCCGGCTGGCCCGGCTGGCCCGCAGCCACCAGGTCGTGGTGGTCACCCACCTGGCGCAGGTCGCCGCGTTCGCCGACCGCCACCTGGTGGTGGACAAGTCGGTGGCGTTCGATTCGGTGGTGGACGACGCCGAGCCGAAGTCCCGGGTGGCTTCCGGCGGAGTCACCCGCAGCGACATCCGGTCGGTCACCGGCGAGGACCGGCTGGTGGAGCTGGCCCGGATGCTGGCCGGTGACAACAGCGCGGTCGCGCGCGAGCACGCCGCCCAGCTGCTCAGCGCCGCGCGTGCGGACATCGCCGGGTTCAACGGCCCCGCCAAGGGCTTGCCCAAGGGCTCGGTCAAGGACTTAGCCGGCGACCAGACCGGCGTCGAGGAATCCCGATCGACCCATCGGCGTCGATCCAAACGCTGACCTCGCGTGGCGCAGTACCCTGATCGGCTGCCCGGATGGCACCATCGAAACCCATGAGAATCGCACTCAGGCAGTCGGACCGGCGACGGGACGCCGCGCTGCCCGGTATCAGCGGGGTCGTCCGGCTGGACCGGCGGGTGGGCCGACTGCTGAACCGGCTGCGCGCCGGTGACATCGCCGTCATCGACGTCGCGGATCTGGACCGTTCGACCGCGGACGCCCTGGTCGCTGCCGGAGTCAGCGCGGTCGTCAACGCCCAGCCGAGCATCTCCGGTCGTTACCCCAACCTGGGCCCCGAGGTGCTCATCGCCAACGACGTCGCGCTGCTGGACGCCGTCGGCACCGAGATCTTCGCCGAGGTCAAGGAAGGCTCGCGGCTGCGGCTGGACGACGACGTGCTCTACATCGGGGACAAGGTCGCCGCTCGCGGCACCAGGCAGGACGCCGACACGGTCCGGGTCGCGATGCGGGCTGCCAAAGCGGGCCTGTCGGCCCAGCTGCAAGCCTTCGCCGCCAGCACCCAGCAGCACATGGAGCGCGAGAAGGAGTTGCTGCTCGACGGCATCGGGCTGCCCGAGCTCAGCACCTCCTTCCGCGGCCGGCATGTCCTGCTGGTCGCCAAGGGCTATGACTTCAAGTCCGACCTGCGCTCGCTCAAGCACTACATCCGGGAGTTCCGTCCGGTGCTGGTCGGCGTCGACGCGGGCGCCGACGTCCTGCGCGAGGCCGGTTACCAGGCCGACCTGGTGATCGGCGAGCTGGACCTGGTCTCGGACGCGGCGTTGCGCGAAGCCGCCGAGGTGGTCGCGCACGCCGACCATCACGGCCGGGTCAGCGGGCTGGCCCGGGTGCAGGACCTGCGCATCGAGCCGGTCATCTTCGCCTCCTCGGGCACCAGCGAGGACGCCGCGATGCTGCTGGCCGACGCCGGCTCGGCCCGGCTGATCATCACCGTCGGGATGCGCGCGACCCTCGAGGAGTTCCTGGACGCCGGCCGCGGCGGGATCGCCTCGACGGTGTTGACCCGGCTCAAGGTCGGTGGCCGGCTGGTGGACGCCAAGGCCGCCGCGCAGCTGTTCCAGACCCGGGTGTCGGCGGTGTCGCTGGTGCTGCTGGCGGTCGCCGCGGTGCTGGCGATCGCGGTCGTCCTGGTCGCCGGCCTGGCCGGCGACAGTTACCTCAATCTCCTGGCCGACGGTTGGGACCACCTTGTCTCTTGGCTTAGGGGCCTGTTGTCGTGATCTCGTTCCGGTACCACCTCGTCTCGATCATCGCCGTCTTTCTCGGCATCGCGCTCGGCGTGGTGGTGGGGACCAGCGCGCTCAACGGCGCGGTGGTCGGTGACCTGCGCAGTCAGGTCAGCGACACCAAGAAGAACAGCAGCGCCGTGGCCGCGCAGAACCAGGTGCTGCGGGCCCGTTCGGCCAACGCCGACCTGCTGGCCCAGACCTTCGGCGCCAAGATCGCCGGCAACGCCCTGGCCAAGACCCCGGTGGTGCTGCTCGGCGCCCCGGGAGCGTCCAAGGGGCTCAAGGACGCGATGGCAGCCCAGGTCCGGGCCGCCGGCGGAACCGTCGCCGCCAACCTGCAACTGAGCAAGCACTTCAGCGATCCGCGGCGTGCCAATGACATCAGGTCTCTGGCGACCTCGGGCCTGCACCCGATCGGCCTGCAACTGCCGACCACCGATGACGCCGGCACGCTGGCCGGGGCGCTGCTCGGTTTCGTCCTGCTCGGCCACGGTCAGAGCACCGACCTGGCGCAGGTGATCGCCGGATTCGGCACCCTCAACATGATCAAGGCGGAGAGCCCGTCGGTGGCGCCCGGCAAGCTGGTGTTGCTGGTCGCGCCCGGCGCCCTGCCCAAGGACGACGAGGCCGGCAGGATGCTGCTCTCCTTCAGCGCCCAGCTCGGCGCCAGCACCGGCGGGCCCACCGTGGTGGTCGGGGATCCGGCCGCCAACACCGCCGGCGGGCTGGTGGCGCTGGTGCGCAACGACGAGGTCGCCAACAAGGCCGTGTCGACGGTGGACGACGCCAACAGCCCGCTCGGCGAGCTCACCGTCGTGCTGACCGCCGCCGACACGGTGGCCGGGCGAAAGGGTCATTACGGAACCGGCGCCAACACCGACGGGCTGCTGCCGGGAGCCGGTGGCTAGTGTCGCTCGCGCGGCCCTGACGCGGTTCGTGTTACCGTGAACTCCCGTGGATATGAGGGGTTTCCTTGAGAGACCCCGGCTCCGCACCTCACATCGGATGCGACCACGGGAGTCTCGTTGGCTCAGTCAGCCCGGACCACTAAGCACCTGTTCGTCACCGGCGGCGTCGCCTCCTCTCTCGGGAAGGGGCTGACCGCCTCGTCGCTGGGCAGCCTGCTCAAAGCCCGTGGCCTGCGGGTCACCATGCAGAAGCTCGACCCGTACCTCAACGTCGACCCGGGCACGATGAACCCGTTCCAGCACGGAGAGGTCTTCGTGACCGAGGACGGCGCCGAGACCGACCTCGACATCGGCCACTACGAGCGATTCCTCGACACCGACCTGGTCGGCTCGGCCAACGTCACCACCGGGCAGGTGTACTCGGCGGTGATCGCCAAGGAACGCCGGGGTGAGTACCTGGGCGACACGGTGCAGGTGATCCCGCACATCACCAACGAGATCAAGCACCGGATCCGGTCGATGGCCGCCCCGGGACCCGACGGCGAGATTCCGGACGTGGTGATCACCGAGGTCGGCGGGACCGTCGGCGACATCGAGTCGCTGCCGTTCCTCGAAGCCGCCCGCCAGGTCCGCCAGGACGTCGGCCGGGACAACTGCTTCTTCCTGCACGTGTCGCTGATTCCCTACCTGGCCCCGTCCGGGGAGTTGAAGACCAAGCCCACCCAGCACTCGGTCGCCGCGCTGCGCAGCATCGGCATCTCACCCGACGCCGTGGTCTGCCGGGCCGACCGGGAGATCCCGGCCAGCGTCAAGCGCAAGATCTCGCTGATGTGCGACGTCGACACCGAGGCGGTGGTCGCGGCGGTGGACGCCCCGAGCATCTACGAGATCCCCAAGGTGCTGCACGACGAGGGCCTGGACGCCTATGTGGTGCGCCGGCTGGGCCTGCCGTTCCGGGACGTGGACTGGTCGCTGTGGGGCGGGTTGCTGGAACGGGTGCGCCACCCCAAGAGCGAGATCAGCGTCGCGCTGGTCGGCAAGTACATCGACCTGCCCGACGCCTACCTGTCGGTCACCGAGGCGCTGCGCGCCGGCGGCTTCGCGCACCGGGCGAAGGTGTCGCTGCGCTGGGTCGCCTCCGACCTCTGCGAGACCCCGGCCGGCGCGGCGGCGCAACTGGCCGGGGTGGACGGGGTGGTGATTCCCGGCGGTTTCGGGATCCGGGGCATCGAGGGCAAGGTCGGAGCGATCAGGTACGCCCGCGAGCGAGGAGTGCCGACGCTGGGGCTGTGCCTGGGCCTGCAGTGCATGACCATCGAGGTGGCCCGTGACGTCGCGGGGCTGCCCGACGCCAACTCGGCCGAGTTCGAGCCCGAGACCCCGGACCCGGTGATCGCCACCATGGCCGACCAGGTGGAGGTGGTGGCCGGCAACGCCGACCTTGGCGGCACCATGCGACTGGGCAGCTATCCCGCCGAGCTGGTGCCGGGCTCGATCGTGGCGATGGCCTACGGCAGCACCCAGGTCACCGAGCGGCACCGGCACCGCTACGAGGTCAACAACTCCTACCGCGAGGTACTGGCGGCGTCCGGGCTGGTCATCTCCGGAACCTCGCCGGACGGCCGGCTGGTGGAGTTCGTGGAGCTGCCGCGCGAGGTGCACCCGTTCTTCGTCGCCACCCAGGCCCATCCGGAGCTCAAGTCACGGCCCACCCGGCCGCACCCGCTGTTCTCGGCCTTCGTCGCCGCCGCCATGGAGTACAACGACCAGGAACGGCTGCCGGTGGAGATCCCGGATGCCCCCGAGGGCTCCGGGGCCATCGAGACTCCCGCGGAGTTCGCGACGTCCGGCCCGGTTTCCGGATGAGCGCTGACCGGCACCACTTCGAGGTGCTGTCCTCCGAGCACCGCTTCACCGGAAAGGTGATCGCGGTGCGCACCGACGCGGTCCGGATGCCTGACGGCTCGGTGGCCAACCGCGATGTGGTGGTCCATCCGGGCGCGGTGGCGATCCTGGCGCTGGATGCCGACTCCCACGTCGTGATGGTCCGCCAGTACCGGCATCCGGTCGGTCACGAGCTGCTGGAACTGCCGGCCGGGCTGCTCGATGTCGAGGGCGAGTCGGCGCTGACCGGCGCGCGCCGGGAGCTGAACGAGGAGGCCGCCCTGGTGGCGGCTGACTGGGCGGTGCTGCTGGACATCTACAACTCCTCCGGAATGAGTGACGAGGCGATCCGGATCTACCTGGCCCGCGGGCTCACCGAGGTCGGCGAGCAGGACAGGTTCGCGCCCGAGCACGAAGAGATCAGCATGACCGTCGAGCGCTACCCGCTCGACGAGCTGGTCCGGATGGCGCTGGCCGGCGAGCTGGTCAACGGCACCGCGGTGGCCGGGGTGCTGGCGGCCTGGGCGGCCCGGGCCGACGGCTGGTCGGGGCTGCGCCCGGCCGATGCCGCCTGGCCGGCGCGACCTGAGCGTGCGGGTGCCGACCAGGCCGGACCGGCGGCAGGCTGAATGGCGCTGGACACGCTCGACGCGGCTGGCGCGGCGCCGTCCAGCACGCCGTCACCAGCTGGCGCGGCGCCGTCGGGTGACACCGCGGCGCCGGCCCCTCGGCCCAGCGCCGCGACCCGCACCGTCACCAGCTACCTGGACCACCTCGCCGTCGAACGCGGCTCCTCGGCCAACACCCTGAGCTCCTACCGCCGGGACCTGCGGCGCTACCTGCGCTATCTCGCCGACCACGGCATCGACTCGCTCACCGAGGTCCAGGCCTCGACGGTGAGCGGCTTCCTGGCGGCTCTGCGCGAAGGCGATCCCGACCATCCGGCGCTGTCGGCGGCCTCGGCCGCCCGCGCGGTCGTCGCGGTCCGCGGCCTGCACAAGTTCGGCTACGCCGACGGTCAGCTGGCCGCCGACGTGGCCCGCGAGGTCAAGCCGCCGGCGCCGCCCCGCCGGCTGCCCAAGGCCATCTCGGTCGAGGACGTCGAGCGGCTGCTCGATGCCGCCGACTTCGACCAGACTCCGTTGTCGGTGCGCGACCGGGCGCTGCTGGAGATCCTCTACGGAACCGGCGCGCGGATCTCCGAAGCGGTCGGCCTGGACATCGACGACCTGGACCTGGCGGGCCACAGCGTGCTGTTGCGCGGCAAGGGCGGCAAGCAGCGGCTGGTGCCGCTGGGCTCGTTCGCCGCCAAGGCGCTGTCGGCCTACCTGGTCCGGGTGCGCCCCGAGCTGGCCAGGCAGGGTCGCGGCACCCCCAAGGTGTTCCTCAACGCGCGCGGCGGGCCGCTGTCGAGGCAGAGCGCCTGGACGGTGCTGCGCGGCGCGGCCGACAAGGCGGGCCTGGGCACCGACATCTCCCCGCACACCCTGCGGCACTCGTTCGCCACCCACCTGATGGAGGGCGGCGCGGACGTCCGGGTGGTGCAGGAGTTGCTCGGCCACGCCTCGGTCACCACGACCCAGATCTACACCCTGGTGACCGTCGACCAGCTTCGCGAGGTCTATGCGGTAGCACATCCGCGCGCCCGGGCCCGACCGTGACCGGGCGGGTCGCCGGACGGGCCGGAGGTGGCGCTGAGCCGGGCGGTGAAGGCGGGTCGCAGCCGTTCACCGGTACCCGTGGTGGGGTAACCTCCGGACGGGCTAAGCAAGCTGTGCAGCGGCGCAGCGGGGCACTTGCGAGGAGCGCGCACTCTCTATGACGACGTCCGATAGGCCCGGGGCCGGACCCGCCGAGGCAGCGGCGTTCGAGTCGCTGCAACTGCCGCTGAACGTGCCCGAGCGCGAGAGCGAAGCCGGCGGCTCGTCGGGCAGTGGCTCGTCGGGCAGTGGCTCGTCCGGCAGCGGTTCGGCCGACGCCGCGAAGTCGGCAGACCCGGCCCGGACCCGGCAACGCCGGCCGCTGGTGCAGCCGGAGCCGTTGAAGCAGCACGGCCCGGCCCGGGTGATCGCGCTGTGCAACCAGAAGGGCGGCGTCGGCAAGACCACCTCGACCATCAACCTCGGCGCGGCGCTGACCGAGTTCGGCCGCCGGGTGCTGCTGGTGGACTTCGACCCGCAGGGCGCGCTGAGCGTCGGGCTGGGGGTGCAGCCGCACCAGCTCGAGCGCACCACCTACAACCTGCTGATGGAACGCTCGGTCGGCCTCGACGAGGTGCTGCTCAAGACCGGCGTGCCCGGCATGGACCTGCTGCCGTCCAACATCGACCTGTCCGCCGCCGAGGTCCAGCTGGTCAACGAGGTCGCCCGCGAGCAGACCCTGGCCCGCACCCTGGCGCCGCTGCTCAACGACTACGACTTCGTGCTGATCGACTGCCAGCCCTCGCTCGGGCTGCTCACCGTCAACGCGTTGACGGCCGCCCACGGCGTGATCATCCCGCTGGAATGCGAGTTCTTCAGCCTGCGCGGGGTCGCGCTGCTCATCGACACCATCGAGAAGGTGCAGCAGCGGCTGAACCCGAACCTGCGCCTCGAGGGCATCCTGGCGACCATGTACGACGGGCGCACCCTGCACGGCCGGGAGGTCTACAGCCGGGTGCTGGAAGCCTTCGGCGACAAGGTGTTCGACACGGTGATCTCGCGGACCGTCCGGTTCCCCGAGACGACCGTGGCCGGCGAGCCGATCACCACCTGGGCGCCGACGTCCAACGGCGCCGTGGCCTACCGCGAGCTGGCGATGGAGGTCCTTTCCCGCCCGTGAGCCGAACATCGCCGGATGATCTGGCGCCGGATGATCTGGCGCTGGAGGACCTGCCCGAGGAGTGGGACCTGCCGGCCGAGCCCGAACCGCTGGTCAGCGGCGGCGCCCAGCAGCGGTTCAGCGTCCGGCTGGACAACTTCGAGGGCCCGTTCGACCTGCTGCTGACCTTGATCAGCCGGCGTCAGCTCGACGTCACCGAAGTCGCGCTCTCCCAGGTGACCGATGACTTCATCAGCTATCTCAAGGCGGCCGGCGACGAGTTCGACCTGGGCCAGGCGACCGAGTTCCTGGTGGTCGCCGCGACCCTGCTCGACCTGAAAGCGGCGCGGCTGCTGCCCGCCGCCGACGTCGAGGACGAGGAGGACCTGGCCCTGCTGGAGGCACGCGACCTGCTGTTTGCCCGGCTGCTGCAGTACCGGGCCTACAAGCTGGCAGCCGCCCACCTCGCCACGCTGGCCAAGCAGGCCGGGCGCAGGTTCGGTCGCGTCGCCGAGCTCGAGCCCCGGTTCGCGGCCCTGAGCCCCGAGCTGCGGATCGGCGTGGACCCGCAGCAGTTCGCCGCCATCGCGGCCGGCGCGCTGCGGCCCCGGCCGGTCCCGGTGGTCGGGGTGGAGCACCTGCACACCCCCCGGGTCAGCGTGCGCGAGCACATGACCGCGATGGCCGGACGGCTGGCCCGCACCGGGTCGGCGACCTTTCGCTCGCTGATCGCCGACTGCGGCTCCACCCTGGAAGTGGTGGCCCGCTTTCTCGGGCTGCTGGAGCTCTACCGCGACGGCGCGGTGAGCTTCGATCAGGCTGAGGCGCTGTCCGAGCTCAGGGTGCGCTGGATCGGCGGCGCGGTCGGCGTCGGTGGACAGGACAGCGAGGCCGGGCCCGTCCCGATGACCGGCTTCGACCCAGATGAGGAGTACGGCTGATGACCCAGCCGCAGGACGTGGCCCCGGACGACGGGTTCCGGCTGGCCGAGTCGCCTACCTCGGTCGACGCCGGCTCCGGCACCCCGTCGCTGGATCTGACCGAGCCGGCGGTGCTGCGCTCGGCGCTGGAGGCGTTGCTGTTCGTGGCCGACGGCCCGGTGCAGCTGGATCAGCTGGCAGCGGCGGTGCAGCGCCCGGTGACCGAGGTCGCGCAGGCGCTGGCCGAGATCACCGCGGAGCTGGACCGGCGCGGCGCCGGCTGGCAGCTGCGGCCGGCCGCCACCGGCTTCCGGCTCTACACCCGAGAGCGGTACGCCCCGATCGTGGAGGCGTTCCTGCTCGACGGCCAGCGCAGCAAACTCAGCCAGGCCGCGCTGGAGACGCTGGCCGTGGTGGCCTACCGGCAACCGGTGACCCGGGCCAGGATCTCGGCGATCCGGGGGGTCAACGTCGACGGGGTGGTGCGGACCCTGCTGGCCAGGGAGCTGATCACCGAGGTCGGGATGGATCCCGAGACCGGCGGCGGGCTCTACCGCACGACCGATGCCTTTCTGGAGAAGATGGGCATCGCGTCGGTGGAGGAGTTGCCCTCGCTGGCGCCGCTGCTGCCCGAGCTGGACACCCTGGACCTCGACGAGCTCTGACGCCGATGAGCCCCGACCAGCCCGCCGAGGGCATCCGACTGCAGAAGGTGCTGGCCGGCGCCGGCCTGGGCTCCAGGCGCGCCTGCGAGCAGCTGATCGCCGAGGGCCGGGTCACCGTGGACGGCCGGGGGGTGGCCGAGCTCGGCGCCCGGGTCGATCCGGAGACCGCGGTGGTGCGGGTCGACGGCAAGCGGGTCAACCTGCGCTCGGGCCAGGTGTACCTGGCGCTGAACAAGCCGCGCGGCGTGCTGACCGCGATGTCTGACCCGCACGGCCGTCCCACGGTCGGTGACTACGTCACCGACCTGCCCGAGCGGCTGTTCCACGTCGGCAGGCTGGACGCCGACACCGAAGGCCTGCTGATCCTCACCAATGACGGCGAGTTCGCCCACCGGCTGGCCCATCCCTCGCACGAGGTGGTCAAGACCTACATCGCCGAGGTGCCGGGCCCGGTGGACCGGTCGCTGGCCAGGCGGCTCAAGGCCGGCATCGAACTCGACGACGGCCGGGTCAGCGTCGATGACTTCCAGCTGATCGACTACTCGGCAGGCCGGGCCCTGGTGCAGGTGTCGTTGCACGTGGGCCGCAACCACATCGTCCGGCGGCTGCTGGAGGCGGTCGGGCACCCGGTCGACAAGCTGGTGCGGGTGGCGATCGGCCCGGTCCGGCTGGGCGATCAGCGGCCCGGCTCGGTACGGGAGCTGACCGGCGTCGAGCTGGGCGAGCTCTACCGGCAGCTCGGCCTCTAAAGTCGACTACGACCACGGCCCGCAGCGGCCGACTGGGGCCGGCGAACCTGCCGGCACGACGGAGGGGAACCGGTGAGCGTTCGGGCGGTGCGAGGCGCGATCCAGGTCGAGCTCGACGAGCGGCAAGCGATCCTGGACGGCGCCTCGCAGCTGGTGACCGAGGTGATGGCGCGCAACAAGATCGAGCCGGACCAGCTGATCTCGATCCTGTTCACGGCCACCCCCGACCTGAAAGCCGAGTTTCCCGCCTACGCCGCCCGGCAGCTCGGGCTGACCGACGTTCCGCTGATGTGCGCCACCGAGATCGCGGTGCCCGGCGCGCTGCCCCGGACGCTGCGGCTGCTGGCGCACTTCGACACCGACCTGCGCCGCGCCGACATCAGGCACGTCTACCTCGGCGGGGCCGCGGCGCTGCGCACCGACCTGCCACGCTAGCCCTCCGCCCTGCCACGCTAGCCGGCCCAGGCGCGGCAGGGCGCACGTGGGGAGTCCAACCCCCGCCGGACCCCGTACTCTGGGACTGCCCGGCCTCCGGTCGGGCTGGTTCGCCCGCCGAGCGCGGTCAGCGAACGCACAGCCCAGACAGCTGTCGTGACCAGGACTGGACGCCGCAGTGCCTACCGATTTCAGCGAGGCCCCCGAGTTCCGGGGAGTCGTTGCCCTCGATGGACCCTCGGGCACCGGAAAGTCCACCGTCGCCAGGCTGCTGGCCCGGCGGCTGCGGGCCCAGTACCTCGACACCGGGGCGATGTACCGCGCCGCCACCGTGGCGGTGCTGCGGGCCGGCGTCGACCCCGAGGACCCGGTCGCCGTCGCGGGCCGGGTGGCGGCCAGCCGGATCGACGTCGGCACCGACCCCTGGCACAGCAGCACCCGGCTCGACGGCCGCGACGTCGAGCGCGAGATCCGGACGGCGGCCACCACCGCGGCGGTGTCAGCGGTATCGGCCGTCCAGGCGGTCCGCACCCAGCTGGTCGCCCAGCAGCGTCTGATCATCGGCCGGGCGCCGACGGTCGCCGAGGGCCGCGACATCGGCTCGGTGGTCTGGCCCGACGCCGAGCTGAAGGTGTACCTGACCGCCCGCGAGGACGTCCGGGCCCGCCGCCGGGCCGGTGAGCTCGGCGAGGACGACCTGAACCGGGTCACCCAGGCGCTGCGCCGGCGCGACGACTTCGACTCCAGCCGCGCGGCCAGCCCGCTGCGGCGCCCCGACGGGTCGATCGATGTCGACACCTCCGAGCTGAGCATCGACGAGGTGGTCGAGGTGCTGGCCGCGCTCGCCTTTCAAGCTGTCAGCACCGCGGATCGGGCCTGAGCCATGACAGAGCCGGACCTCGAGGCCGCCCAAGAGACCGCCGAAGGGACCGCCCCCGAAGAAGCCCTGCCGGTCACCCCGGTGGTGGCCGTCGTCGGACGTCCCAACGTCGGCAAGTCGACCCTGGTGAACCGGATCCTGGGGCGGCGCGAGGCGGTCGTGCAGGACATCCCGGGCGTCACCCGGGACCGGATCGCCTATGACGCCTACTGGGGCGGCCGGCAGTTCACCCTGGTCGACACCGGCGGCTGGGAGCCGGACGCGACCGGCCTGCAGGCGATGGTGTCGCGGCAGGCCGAGCAGGCCGTCGTGACCGCCGACCTGGTGCTGTTCGTCATCGACTCGCGCACCGGGGCCACCGAGACCGACCTGGTGGTGGCCCGCACCCTGCGCCGCGCCGGGCGCCCGGTGGTGCTGGCGGTCACCAAGGTCGACGACGAGCGCGGCGAGTCCGACGCGGCCGAGGCCTGGTCACTCGGCCTGGGCGAGCCCTACCCGGTCAGCGGGTTGCACGGCCGGGGCTCGGGCGACCTGCTCGACGCGATCCTTCAGAAGCTGCCGGACGCCCCGCCCGAACGCGACCCGGTCGGCGGCCCGCGCCGGGTGGCCCTGGTCGGGCGTCCGAACGTCGGCAAGTCCAGCCTGCTGAACCGGCTGACCGGCGAGGAGCGCTCGGTGGTGGACGCGGTGGCCGGCACCACCGTCGACCCGGTGGACTCGCTGCTCGAGCTGGGCGGTGAGACCTGGCGCTTCGTCGACACCGCCGGCCTGCGCAGACGGGTCACCAACGCCTCGGGCATGGAGTACTACGCCAGCCTGCGCACCGCCAGCGCGATCGAGTCCGCCGAGGTCGCGGTGGTGCTGCTGGACGCCTCCGAGGTGATCTCCGAGCAGGACCAGCGGGTCATCTCGATGGTCGTGGAGGCGGGCCGGGCGCTGGTGATCGCCTTCAACAAGTGGGACCTGGTCGATGAGGACCGGCGGCTGCAGCTGGAGAAGGAAGCCGACTGGGAGCTGCAGCGGGTGCAGTGGGCGCCCCGGGTGAACGTCTCGGCCAAGACCGGACGGGCGGTGGAGAAGCTTTCCGGCGCGCTGCGCCTGTCACTGGCCTCCTGGGACCGCCGAATTCCCACCGGCCGGCTCAACAGCTGGCTGACCGAAGTGGTCAACGCCACCCCGCCGCCCGGCCGGGGCGGCAAGCACCCCCGGGTGCTGTTCGCCACCCAGGCCGACACCCGGCCGCCCCGCTTCGTGCTGTTCACCACCGGCTTCCTGGAGGCCGGCTACCGGCGATTCCTGGAACGCAAGCTGCGGGAGGATTTCGATTTCCAGGGCAGCCCGATCGAGATCTCGGTACGGGTCCGGGAACGCCAGCAGCGCGGCTGAGCCGCCCGCGCTGGCAGGACCGGCCAGCCGGGTGCGCTAAAGTTGCGGCGGTTCGCTCGCACCGATCGCGGTGCTGAGCGGAGCGGGCTGTAGCGCAGCTTGGTAGCGCACCTGACTGGGGGTCAGGGGGTCGCAGGTTCAAATCCTGTCAGCCCGACATCGCCTTGCGCGAGCACGGTGTTTCCAACAGCGTCGTTGGCATCGCCTGCTGGCGGGGGCCGGTAGCGGTGAGGTTCGGCAGGAGGCCAGAGCGCGTGAGTTCGCAGCCCTCGGCCGTGGGGTCCACCGCCGCGGACCGGCCGATGGTGCTCACCGTGCCCAACCTGCTCAGCTTCTCCAGGCTGCTCGGGGTGCCGCTGTTCCTGTGGTTGCTGCTCGGCCCGCACGCCGACGGCTGGGCGCTGGTGGTGCTGATGCTCAGCGGGGTCACCGACTGGGCCGACGGGGTGCTGGCGCGCAAGCTCAACCAGACCTCGCGACTGGGCGCGCTGCTGGATCCGGTGGCCGACCGGCTCTACATCCTGGCCACCCTGATCGGGCTGGTGCTGCGCCACGTCATCCCGCTCTGGCTGGCGGTGCTGATCATCGGTCGGGACCTGGTGCTGGCCTGCACGTTGCCGGCCCTGCGCCGGCGCGGGCTGACCGGGCTGCCGGTGCACTACCTGGGCAAGGCAGCCACCTTCAACCTGCTGTACGCGTTCCCGCTGCTGCTGATCGGCTCGCACCCCGGCACCCTGGGCGAGGTCGTCAAGCCGATCGCCTGGGCGTTCACGATCTGGGGCACCGGGCTCTACCTGTGGGCCGGCGGGCTCTACCTGATCCAGTTCCGCCAGGTGATCACCAGGCAGGCGACGCCCTAGTGGCCACGGTGAACCAGCCGGGCGCGACCGCGCTGAACCAGCCGGGCGCGGCCCCGGCGAGCCCGTCCGGCGCGATGCTCGACGACCTGCTCAACAACGTGCTCGACCCCGGCTACCGGATCGCCTGGCAGGCCCCGCCGGCTAGGCGGCGTCGCTGGTGGGACGGGCCGTTGCTGTGGCTGGCCTGCCTCGCGGTCGGCCTGCTGCTGGTGATGTCCTACCAGCTGCAGCACCGGTCCGCGCCGGCCCGCGAGGAGGCCCGCAAGGACCTGATCACCCGGATCGAGCGGCTGCAGGTGACCGGGGACTCCCTGGACGCCCGGGCCAAGGCGCTGGCTGCCGAGGTGGCCGACCTGCGCAACGCGCAGTTGCCGGGCGGCGGCGAGGAACTGAGAAGGCTGGAGCTGGCCTCCGGGGCGGTGGCCGTGACCGGCCCCGGAGTGCGGATCGAGTTGGACGAGCCGGCGGCGCCCACCCCGGCGGCCAGCGGCCGTCCCGGCGTCCCAGGCCCGGATCAGGTCGCGGTGCTGCGCGACCGTGACATCCGGGCGGTGGTCAACCAGTTGTGGGCCGGCGGCGCCGAGGCCATCGCGGTGAACGGCCTGCGGCTGACCTCCACCTCGTTCATCCGGTTCGCGGGGGAGTCGGTGCTGGTGGACTTCCAGCCGATCAGCCCGCCGTACACCATCGAGGCGATCGGTGACCGCAACGGACTGCTGGTCAACTTCGCCGACTCCGGCATCGCCCGGCAGCTCAAGACGATGGCCGCGGTGAACGGCATCACCTTCGAGTTCAGTGGCAAGTCCAAGCTGCAGCTGCAGTCGGTTACGGTGGGCCGGCCGCACTATGCCGGCCTGGGAGCCGTTCCCGGGACGTCCGGCCCCAGCGCCAGCCCGTCCCCTTCCAGTACCCAGTCGCCCACCAGTACGGAGTCCCCCCGATGATTGCGGCGATCGCCCTGGCCATCGGCGTGGTGCTGGGCCTGGTGTTCCGCCCGACCGTGCCGCTGTGGCTGGAGCCCTACCTCCCGATCGCCGTGGTGGCCGCGCTGGACGCGGTCTTCGGCGGCGTTCGGGCCAGGCTGGACGGCATCTTCGTGGCCAAGGTGTTCGTGGTCTCGTTCGTCTCCAACGTCCTGATCGCCGCGCTGATCGTGTTCATGGGCGATAAGCTCGGGGTCGGCGGCCAGCTGTCCACCGCGGTGGTGGTGGTGCTGGGCATCCGGATCTTCGGCAACGCCGCGGCCATCCGACGACACCTGTTCCGGGCCTGAGATGGCAGAACCGACCGACCCCCGCCCCGCCGTTTCCGGCCCGGCTGATACCAGCCCCGCCGTTCCCGGCCCGGCTGGCGCCGGATCCGGGCCGACCGATGCCGGATCCGGTGGGCAGCCGCCGCGGTGGAGCCGCAACCGCGGCGCCACCGCCCTGATCGGCGCGCTGCTGGCGATTCTCGGCTTCGCGCTGGCCGTGCAGTTCCGGTCCAACTCCGAGACCGACGCGCTGGCCGGCGCCCGCGAGGCCGACCTGGTCCGGATCCTGGACGACCAGAACAGCCGGATCGATCGCCTGCAGGACCAGATCGCCGACCTGCAGGCGGCCAGGCAGCGGCTGTCCGACAGCGGCAGCGACAACGTCGAGGCGCGCCGGGAGGCCCAGCGCCAGGCTGACGCGCTGGCCGTGCTGACCGGGGCCGCGCCCGCACACGGGCCGGGGATCCGGGTGCGCATCACCGACCCGGAGCGGGCGCTGCGCGCCGAGCACCTGCTCGACGTGGTCGAGGAGCTGCGGGGCGCCGGCGCCGAGGTGATCCAGTTCGGCCCGGTCCGGATCGGCGCCTCCAGCGCCTTCCTCGACTCTGGCTCGGGCGTGTCCCTGGACGGGGCCACCCTGCAGGAGCCCTACGAGCTGCTGGCCATCGGCGATCCCAAGACGCTGAACACCGCCCTGAACATCCTGGGCGGCGTGGTCAACACCGTCCGCGCGGCCGGCGGCGAGATCGCCATCGCCGAGCAGGCGCTGGTCAGCATCACCGTCACCAGGACCATTCCGACGCCGAAGTACGCCACTCCGACCGGTAAGTGAGAGGTCCTCGGCCGACCCGGTAAGGTCGCCGGAACCGTGTGCGTGGCGTGAACCGGCTTCGCGCCAGCAGCGGCGGCCGGCACCGGAGCAGCCCAACTCATCGACGAGGTGACCCAGACATGGCAGAGATCCCACCCGACCTGCGCTACACCAACGACCACGAGTGGGCGAAGGTGACCGAGGGCAACACCGTCCGGGTCGGCATCACCGACTTCGCGCAGAACTCCCTCGGCGACATCGTGTTCGTGTCGGTGCACGGGGTGGACTCCACGGTGGAATCCGGTGACACCTTCGGTGAGGTCGAGTCGACCAAGAGCGTCTCGGACCTCTACGCGCCGGTCAGCGGTTCGGTGGTGGCGCGCAACGAGGCGCTGGACTCCCAGCCCGACCTGGTGAACTCCGATCCCTACGGGGCCGGTTGGATCGCCGAGATCGAGGTCGCCGACGTCGCCGTGCTCGATTCGCTGCTCGACGCCGAGTCCTACGGCCAAGTCACCTCCGAGTGAACCTCCACCTCGCGTTGACCCTTTACCTCACCGCGAACTAGGCTCGGCGACACCGGCAATCCGCAAGGCGTGCCCGTCGCCGGATCGGTGATCTCGCTCGTCAGGCATAGAAGAAAGGGCGTTTGCTTCCGTGTTCTGCACCGCATGTGGCACTGAGAACTCAGCTGAGAGCAGATATTGCGCCCAGTGCGGAACTCCCTTGGCAGGCGCCAACCAGCCGGCCGGCGGCCGGCCCGGCGGCCCGGACGTGACCTCGATCCTGTCCTCCGGGCTGACCCCGGTCGGCGGGCCCGACACCGATGAGTTCTCACCCGAGGTCCATCAGCGCGCCATCGACGCGCTGGCCCCCGGCTCGGCGTTGCTGGTGGTCAAGCGCGGGCCGAACGCGGGCAGCCGGTTCCTGCTCGACCAGGACGTCACGACGGCCGGCCGGCATCCCGACAGCGACATCTTTCTCGACGACGTCACCGTCTCGCGCCGGCACGTGGAGTTCCGCCGCGACGGTTCCGGTTTCACGGTCCATGACGTGGGCAGCCTGAACGGCACCTACGTCAACCGGGAGCGGATCGACTCGGCGACCCTGGCCGGTGGCGACGAGGTCCAGATCGGCAAGTTCCGGCTGGTGTACCTGACCTCGCTGACCCGGAGCGGAGCGCGTTCGTGAACGCGGCCAGCCTGCCCGCCAGGGGGACGCTGTCGATCGGCGAGGTGCTGGCCCAGCTGCGCGCCGACTTCCCGGACGTCACGATCTCCAAGATCCGGTTCCTCGAGGACCAGGGACTGGTGCAGCCGGACCGCACCCCGTCGGGCTACCGCAAGTTCTCCGGCTCCGACGTCGCCAGGCTGAAGTACGTGCTCAGCCAGCAACGTGACCACTACCTGCCGCTGCGGGTCATCAAGGAACAGCTGGAGGCGATCGACCGGGGCCACGGCCACGGACCGGTGCCCAACAGCTCGGTGCCGCGGGCCGCTCACCCCGCCATCGTCGACAACGCCCCCACGCCGGAGCACTTCCGGTCCTCGGCCGCCGCGATGCGGTTGAGCCGCGAGGAGTTGCTCAACACCGCGGGTCTGCGCCCGGCCCAGCTGTCCGAGCTGGAGCAGTACGGCCTGATCAGCCAGCGGGCCGGCGGTTACTACGACGACGACGCGCTGGCGATCGCCCGGGTGGTGGCCGAGATGGCCAGGTTCGGCATCGAGGGCCGGCACCTGCGCGGCTTCAAATCCGCCGCTGACCGCGAGGTCGGGCTGTTCGGCCAGGTCGCCGGCCCGATGGCCAAGCAGCGCAGCGGCGAGGGCCGGGCCCGCGCCGAGGAGACGGTGCGGGAGCTGGCGGCGCTGTCGGTGCGCCTGCACGCCGCTCTGGTGCAGATTGGGCTACGTGAGATCGTCGGCTGAGCGGAGAACCGGCTAGGCTCGAAGGGGTCACGTCTCAAGACAGAAGAGGGGCTGCCAGATGACTCTGCATCCGCTGCAGGTTGTCGGCGTGCGGGTCGAGTTGCCCGCTAACCAGCCGGTGGTCCTGCTCAAGGAATCCGATGGCGCGCGGTACCTGCCGATCTGGATCGGCGCGGTAGAGGCCTCGGCCATCGCCTTCGAGCAGCAAGGTGTCCAAACCCCTCGCCCGATGACCCATGACCTGCTCCGGGACGTGATCAACGCGCTGGGCGGTGAGCTGAAGCAGGTCTCGATCACCGAGCTCCGGGACGACGTCTTCTACGCCGAGCTGCAGTTCGCCGACGGCACCACGGTCAGCGCCCGCCCTTCGGACGCGATCGCGCTGGCGCTGCGGACCGAGACCCCGATCGTGGGCGACGAGAGCGTGCTGGCCACCGCCGGCATCTCCATTCCCGAGGAGGACGAGGACGAGGTGGAGCGGTTCCGGGAATTCCTGGACACCATCTCCGCCGATGACTTCGCCGGCTCCGAAGGCGACGAGCCGCATCCCGGAACCAGCTGAGCACAGCCGCGCCGGCTGGCCAGCAGCCCGCCGAAAGTCTGCAGCTGAACTCGACGGTTACTTTTTCGGTCCGATCCGGCGAGCCGCATTGACCGTTGCAGCCACCGCGGCATACCGTCGGTAAATACCCACGGTGCAATTCGGTGGGCGCCGCGCCTGGTTCACCCAGAATCGGAGGCGGTCAGGGGATCGCAGCGATGTGCGCGGCAGGTAGGAGATCGACGTGCTGGACCATACGCCGGAGCAGGGCGAGCTGTTCTCCCAGCCGGGCATCGGCACTGACGACTCGGTCGGCTACCGCGGCCCCACCGCCTGTGCCGCCGCCGGCATCACCTACCGCCAGCTGGACTACTGGGCCCGCACCGAGCTGGTGGTGCCCTCGGTCCGCTCGGCGGCCGGCTCGGGCAGCCAGCGGCTGTACTCGTTCAAGGACATCCTGGTCCTCAAGGTCGTCAAGCGGCTGCTGGACACCGGCGTCTCCCTGCAGAACATCCGGCTGGCCGTCGACACCCTGCGCGAGCGCGGCGTGGACGACCTGGCCAGGATCACCCTGCTCTCCGACGGCACCACGGTCTATGAGTGCACCTCCAACGAAGAGGTGGTCGACCTGCTGCGCGGCGGTCAGGGCGTGTTCGGCATCGCCGTCAGCGGCGCGCTGCGCGAGCTTGCCGGCTCACTGGCGACCCTGCCGTCCGAGCGCACCGACGGCGCGGTCAGCACCGAGGCGGCCGCCGACGAGCTGACCCGGCGCAGGCAGCGCCGCACCGCCTCGGCCTAGGCGCTCACACCGGCCGGGCTGGTAACCTTGCAGGTACCGCTACACGCGCACGGGAGAGTTCGTCCAGCAGTTTCTGGACGGCGCCGAAGGGGCAATTTCCCCGCCAACCTCTCAGGCTGCAGGACCGTGCGTGCAGGTAGCTCTGAAGGGCGTCAGCCTGACAGAGGGGGAATAGCTCGGCTCACCGGCCGGGCTATTTCGGCCCTGTCTGAAGTTGGAGCCCCGTCATGGACAACGCTGCCGTTCCCCCGCTGACCCCGTTCTCCGCGCGACACATCGGCGTCACCGAGCCGGCGGACCAGGCCACCATGCTGAAGGCCCTCGGCTACAGCAGCCTGGACGAGCTGCTGAGCGCCGCCATCCCGCAGAGCATCCGGACCAAGCTCGAGCTGGCGTTGCCGCCGGCCAGCTCCGAGGCCGAGGTGGCCGCCGAGCTTCGGGCACTGGCGGCGCGCAACTCGCCGCGGGCCTCGATGATCGGCCTGGGCTACTACGACACCATCACGCCGCCGGTGATCCGCCGCAACGTGCTGGAGAGCCCGGCCTGGTACACCGCCTACACCCCCTACCAGCCCGAGATCAGCCAGGGCCGGCTGGAGGCGCTGCTGAACTTCCAGACCATGGTCGAGGACCTGACCGGCCTGCCCACCGCCGGCGCGTCGTTGCTGGACGAGGCGACCGCCGCCGCCGAGGCGATGGCCCTGGCGCACCGGACCTCGGCCGCTGCCAAGAAGGGCGCCCAGGTCTTTCTGATCGACGCAGACGTGCTGCCCCAGACCGTGGACGTGGTCCGCACCCGGGCCAACGCGCTCGGCCTGCGGGTGCTGGTCGCCGACCTCGCCGAGGACGTGCCGGCCGAGCTGGCCGATGGCTCGGTGTTCGGGATGCTGCTGCAGTACCCGGGCGCCTCGGGCCGGGTGCGTGACCTGCGCCCGCTGATCGAGGCCGCGCAGCAGGCCGGCGCGGTGGTCGCGGTGGCCGCGGACCTGCTGGCTCTGACGCTGCTCACGCCGCCCGGCGAGCTCGGCGCCGACATCGCGGTCGGCACCTCGCAGCGGTTCGGGGTGCCGCTGGGCTTCGGCGGCCCGCACGCCGGCTACATGTCGATCCGGGCGGGCCTGGAACGCCAGCTGCCCGGCCGGATGGTGGGCGTCTCGGTCGACGCCGAGGGCCGGCCGGCCTACCGGCTGGCGCTGCAGACCCGCGAGCAGCACATCCGCCGCGAGAAGGCGACCTCCAACATCTGCACCGCCCAGGTGCTGCTGGCGGTGATCGCCTCGATGTACGCGGTCTACCACGGCCCGACCGGGCTGCGGGCGATCGCTGCCAACGTGCACGCCCGGGCCGGCCGGCTGGCGGCCGCGCTTCGAGCTGGCGGGGTCGAGGTGCTGACCGAGGCGTTCTTCGACACGCTGACGGTCCGGGTGCCGGGCCGCGCCGCCGAGGTGCTGGCCGACGCCGACGCCGGCGGTGTCAACCTGCGGCTGATCGACGATGACCACCTCGGGATCGCCTGCGACGAGGCCACCACCGACGAGGTGCTCGCCGCGGTGCTGACGGCCTTCGGGGTGACGTCCGAGCTGCCGGCCGGCGCGCCGAAGGCCCTGCCCGCCGAGCTGCGGCGCGAGTCGGACTACCTCAGCCACCCGGTCTTCAACTCCTACCACTCCGAGACGGCGATGCTGCGCTACCTGCGCCGGCTGGCAGACCGCGACTACGCCCTGGACCGAGGGATGATCCCGCTGGGCTCGTGCACCATGAAGCTCAACGGCACCACCGAGATGGAGCCGGTCACCAACCCGGGCTTCGCTGACATCCACCCGTTCGCGCCGCACGGCCAGTTCGACGGCTACACCGCGCTGATCGAGGACCTGCAGAACTGGCTGGCCGAGATCACCGGCTACGACGCGGTGTCGCTGCAGCCCAACGCCGGCGCGCAGGGTGAGTTCGCGGGCCTGCTGGCGATCCACTCGTACCACCGGAGCCGGGGCGATGAGGGCCGTGACATCTGCCTGATCCCGGCCAGCGCGCACGGCACGAACGCCGCCTCGGCGGTGCTGGCCGGCCTGAAGGTGGTGGTGGTGGCCACCAGCGGCGCCGAGGGCGAGGTCGACCTCGATGACCTGAAGGCCAAGATCGCCCAGCACGCCGACCGGCTGGCGGCGATCATGGTGACCTACCCGTCCACCCACGGTGTCTTCGAGGACCACATCGGCGAGGTCTGCGAGCTGGTGCACGCCGCCGGCGGGCAGGTCTACGTCGACGGGGCGAACCTCAACGCGATGGTCGGGCTGGCCCGTCCCGGCAAGTTCGGGGCCGACGTCTCGCACCTGAACCTGCACAAGACCTTCTGCATCCCGCACGGCGGCGGCGGCCCCGGCGTGGGACCGGTCGCGGTGCGCGAGCACCTGGCGCCGTTCCTGCCCAACCACCCGCTGCAGCCGCTGGCCGGGCCCGCCACCGGGCCGGGGGCGATCTCGGCCGCGCCGTGGGGTTCGGCCTCGATCCTGCCGATCACCTGGGCCTACCTGCGGCTGATGGGCCCGGACGGCCTGACCGCCGCCACCGCCACCGCGATCCTGTCCGCCAACTACATCGCCGCCCGGCTGAACGAGCACTACCCGGTGCTCTACACCGGCGTCCGGGGCCTGGTGGCGCACGAGTGCATCCTGGACCTGCGCCAGATCACCAAGGAGACCGGCGTGACGGTCGACGACGTGGCCAAGCGGCTGATCGACTACGGCTTCCACGCGCCGACGATGTCGTTCCCGGTGGCCGGCACCCTGATGGTGGAGCCGACCGAGAGCGAGGACCTCGGTGAGATCGACCGGTTCATCGAGGCGATGATCGCGATCCGGGCCGAGATCGAGCAGCTGCGGGCGGGGGACTGGTCCGCCCAGGACAACCCGCTGCGCAACGCCCCGCACACCGCTCGGTGCCTGGTCGGGGAGTGGGACCACCCGTACAGCCGTGAGCAGGCGGTGTACCCGGCTGGGGTGGACCCGGCGTCGAAGTACTGGCCGCCGGTGCGCCGCATCGACGGGGCTTACGGGGACCGGAACCTGATGTGCTCGTGCCCGCCGGTGGCCGACTACGCCTGAGGCGGACTGCTAGGCGCAATGTCCAGCTTCGAACATGGAACTGCTCACCGGCCGCGGCCGGTGAGCAGGGATGCGAGCGGGTTGCTGCCGCGCCAGCAGGCGCGACGGGTGGAGCGGATCAGGCCACTCGGTGCAGCGCTGCCGCGGTCAGTTCGGCACGGCGAGCCTGCACGCAGTGCCCGTCCGGCAGGATCTCACCGCTGTCCTCGAAGAGCACGATGCCGTTGCACAGCAGGCTCCAGCCTTGCTCCGGGTGACAGGCGATCACGTGCGCGGCGTCCCGGTCCAAGCCGTGCGCGTCAGGGCACCGGGGCTCGTGGGTGCAGGCTCCACGGGTGACCGGATGCGGCGAGCTGATCCCTAGATCGAGCTCCGGCGAGTTATCGAAGTGACTCATGTGCCTGCGTCCTAGCTTCGTCAGTGTCTATCTGGTGTCTATCGGATCGTGGTGTAACGCACATCAATCTTGGCTCATTCCGAGAACGATTACAGCTCCATTCCTGCGATGGCACGCAGTCGTTCTCGAATTGAAATCTTAACACTAACCCAACGCCATGTTGTCCGGATTTGTCAAGTGAAGTGCCTCTAGATTCCCTCAAGGTCTGGTGTTCGAGAGCCCCCTGCTCAGGTTCGGCCGGCCTGATCCTGGGCCTGGGACAGCACCGGTGACGAGGGCATCCAGTCGGCCAGCACCACCGGAAAGCCGGCCTTCCCGGCCGCGGCGATCACCCTGGCGTCATCGTCGACGAACAGCCGCACCTGCCGGCCCGAGTCCCGCAGCGCGGTCAGCTCGGCCACCTTGAGCACCGGCGCCGGCCGGAAGTCGCGGTGGCCCCGCATGATCAGCTCGGTCACCGGCAGCCCGCGGTCGGCCAGCCAGTCGCGGGTCACCGCTCGCAGCGAGTTCGGCCGTCCGGTGAGCCAGACGATCTCGTGGTCATCGACCGCGGCCAGCACCCGGTCGATGCCCTCGGCCAGGCCCGAATCCCCGGCCGCCGCGGCGAAGAACCCGGTCCAGTCCTTGGGCTTGCGCTCCAGGTGGTGCAGCCGGTGGCGGACGTCGGCCACCACGCCGTCGATGTCGAAGACCGCGATACTCACTCCCACCACAGTACTTACCGCCAGCGGCACGCCGGGCCCAGCCGGGAAGGGCCGGGCCGCGGTCACTAGACTGTTGCAAACGTGGAGTTTCTCAACGGCCTGCGGCCGTCTCATGACCTGACCTACGAGGACGTCTTCATGGTCCCTAGGTCCTCCGACGTGGCCTCCCGCTTCGACGTGGACCTGTCCACCAGCGACGGCAGCGGCGCCACCATTCCGCTGGTGGTGGCCAACATGACGGCGGTGGCCGGCCGGCGGATGGCCGAGACGGTGGCCCGGCGTGGCGGGATCACCGTGCTGCCGCAGGACATCCCGGTCGACGTGGTCGCCGAGGTCGTCGGCTGGGTCAAGCAGCGCGACCTGGTGCACGAGACGGCGCTCACGCTGGCGCCGACCGACACCGTCTCCGACGCCCTGGCGCTGCTGCCCAAGCGCGCTCACGGCGCCCTGGTGGTGGTGAGCCAGGGCCGTCCGGTCGGAGTGGTCACCGAACGGGACTGCGCCGGGGCGGACCGGTTCGCCCAGCTCTCAGAGGTGATGTCGAGCCGGTTGCTGACCCTGCCCGCCAAGACCGGCGCCCGGGAGGCGTTCGACCTGCTGGCCGACGAGCACCGCAGGCTGGCGCCGGTGGTGGACTGCGACGGGGTCCTGGTCGGGGTGCTGACCAGGACGTCGGCGTTGCGCTCCACGCTGTACGAGCCGGCGGTGGACGCCGCCGGCCGGCTGCGGGTCGGCGCGGCGCTGGGCGTCAACGGCGATGTGCGGGCCAAGGCCGAGCGGCTGCTGGCGACCGGCATCGACCTGCTGGTGATGGACACCGCGCACGGGCATCAGCACCGGATGATCGAGGCGCTGGCCGCGGTCCGCGAACTCGATCCGACAGTGCCGGTGGTGGCGGGCAACGTGGTGTCGGCCGCCGGCACCGTGGACCTGATCGAGGCAGGGGCCGACATCGTGAAGGTCGGGGTCGGTCCGGGCGCCATGTGCACCACCCGGATGATGACCGGCGTCGGCCGCCCGCAGTTCTCGGCCGTCCTGGAGTGCGCCGAGGCCGCCCGCGCGCTCGGCAAGCACGTCTGGGCCGACGGCGGGGTGCGGCATCCACGCGATGTCGCGCTGGCGCTGGCGGCCGGAGCCTCGTCGGTGATGATCGGCTCGTGGTTCGCCGGCACCTACGAGTCCCCGGGCGACCTGAAGGTGGCCGCCGACGGCCGCGCCTACAAGGACAGCTTCGGAATGGCGTCGGCGCGCGCCGTGGCCAGCCGGACGTCGGCCGAGTCGGCGTTCGACCGGTCCCGCAAGGCCCTGTTCGAAGAGGGGATCTCCACCGGCCGGCGCTACCTGGACCCGCAGCGGCCCGGCGTCGAGGATCTGATCGACGCGATCATCGCCGGCGTCCGGTCATCCTTCACCTACGCCGGCGCCCGGACGATCGCCGAGTTCGCCGAGCGCGCGGTCGTGGGGGTCCAGAGCAGCGCCGGTTACGCCGAGGGCCGGCCGCTGCAGTCCGGCTGGTGACAGGCCTGGTGACTCGGCTGGGGACGCGGCTGGGGATCAGGACCGGCGATCGGATCCGGACGCGATTGACGCCGCGCCGCGGGCCGACTCATGCTGGGGCGGTGAACCCCACGCCCGCGACCGGCCACCCGCACGGCGGCTCCCAGCGCGGGTCCCAGCCGCACGGCTCGCACTCGCACGGATCGCACTCGCACGGATCGCACTCGCACGGTTCGCACTCGCACGGTTCGCACTCGCACGGTGGGCCCGAGGCCGACCGCCGGTGGCTGTCGGCCGCGCTCGCGGTGATCGTGGTGTTCCTGGTCTGCGAGGTGGCGGTCGGGCTGGCCGTGGGCTCGCTGGCCCTGCTCACCGACGCCGGTCACATGCTCACCGACGCCGCCGCCCTGGCGGTCGCCATCGTCGCTTCCGGCATTTCGCAGCGCCCCGCCCGGGGCGCCTACACCTATGGCTTCACCCGGATCGACGCCATCTCGGCGCAGGCCAACGGCATCACGCTGCTGCTGCTGGCCGTGTGGTTCAGCGTGGCTGCGGTACGGCGGTTGTTCGACCCGCCGGACGTGCCGGGCGCGGCCGTGCTGATCGTGGCCCTGATCGGGATCGCGGTGAACCTGCTGGCGGTGATGCTGGCCGCCCGGGCCGACCGATCCAGCCTGAACGTCCGCGGCGCGCTGGCGCACCTGATCACCGACCTGTGGGCGTTCGTGGCCACCGCCATCGCCGGTGCGGTGATGATGCTGACCGGCTGGACCCGGGCCGACGCGGTGGCCTCGCTGGTGGTCGCGGCGCTGATGGTGCACAGCGGGGTGGCGCTGGTGCGCTCGGCCGGGCGGGTGTTCCTCGAAGCCGCGCCGACCGGCACCGACCCGGGCCAGGTGGGGCGCTCGATGGCGGCGGTGCCCGGCGTCACCGAGGTGCACGACCTGCACGTCTGGGATCTCGGGGCCGGCGAGCCGGCGCTGTCGGCCCACCTGGTGATCGATGCCAGCTATGACTGCCACGAGGTCGCCCGGGCCGTGCGCCTGGTGCTGGCCGACACCCATCGAATCGACCACGCCACCCTGCAGGCCGATCACCAGCACGGTGACCGGCCGCTAGTCGATGACGACTGCGCCCTCGGCCGGCACGGGCCCGGCTACGTCGGCGACGCCGTCGATCACTGAGCCATCCGACCCGGCGAGGTAGGAGCGCCACAGCCGGGCGTAGCTGCCGCCGGCGGCCAGCAGGCGCTGATGGCTGCCGTCCTCGATGATCCGGCCGTCGTCGAGCATCACGATCCGGTCGGCGCGGGCCGCCGTGGTCAGCCGGTGCGCAACCGTGACCGTGGTCCGGTGCCGGCTGAGCCGCTGGGTCGCCTCGGTGACCAGGGCCTCGCTGGCCAGGTCGAGCGCCGCGGTGGCCTCGTCGAGCAGCAGGATGTCGGGGTCCACGAGCTCGGCGCGGGCCAGTGCGATCAGCTGCCGCTGGCCGGCAGAGAGGTTGCGGCCGCGCTCGCCCACCTGGTGCCGGTAGCCGCCGCTCAACGTCGCCACCATCTGGTGCGCCCCGACCGCCCTGGCGGCCCGCTCGACCTCGGCGTCGGTGGCGTCCGGCTTGCCGTAGGCGATCGCGTCGCGGATCGACCCCGGCGACAGGTAGGCCTCCTGCGGAACGATGCCCAGGTGCTGGCGGTAACCGGGCAGGTCCAGCTCGCGCAGGTCCCGGCCGTCGACCTCGACCACGCCGGCGGTCGGGTCGTAGAACCGGGCGATCAGCTTGACCAGGGTGGACTTTCCGGCGCCGGTCTGACCGACCAGGGCCACCGACTGCCCGGCCGGGATGTGCAGGTCGATGCCGCTGACGGCCGGCTTCGCCGTTGCCAGGTAGGCGAAGTGGACGTCGGTCAGGCTGATCTCACCGCGCAACGCCGGCACCGGCAGCGGGGCCGGTGGCTCCGGCGTGCCGGTCGGGGTGCGCAGCAGGTCCTTCAGCCGGGACAGCCCGACCGAGGCCTGCTGGTAGCCGTCGAAGACCTGCGACAGCTGCTGGACCGGTCCGAAGAAGGCGTCCAGGTACAGGAAGAAGGCGATCAGCGAGCCGACCGAGAGGTTGCCCTGCGCCAGCCGGTGCGCGCCGAAGGCCAGCACCGCCGCGCCGGACAGGTCGGCCAGCAGTTGGACGAACGGAAAGTAGGTCGCGATGTAGACCTGGGCCCGCAGCCTGGAGTTCCGGTAGTTGCGGGCGGCGCCGAGGAAGGCGTCGGCGTTGTGCTGCTCGCGGCTGAACACCTGCGCCACCCGGACGCCGGCCACGTTCTCCTGGAACTGGGCGTTGACCGTGCTGACCCGCTCGCGGGCCTCGACGTAGGCGGGCACCGACAGCCGCCGGAACACGATGGTGGCCACCATCAGGATCGGCAGCGCCACCACCAACACCAGGGCGAGCTGGGCGTCGAGCAGCAGCAGCGCGAACAGCACGCCGATCAGGGTCAGCAGGCTGATCAGCGCCGAGGACAGCCCGGTCTGCAGGAAGTTCGACAACGCGTCCACGTCGGTCGTCATCCGGGTCATGATGCGCCCGCCCAGCTCGCGCTCGTAGTAGTCCAGGCTGAGCCGTTGCAGGTGCGCGAACGCCTTGACCCGCAAGGTGTAGAGCAGCCGCTCGCCGGTGCGCCCGGTCAGCCGCTGGCCGGCGGCGCTGACCGCCCAGTCCACCAGCAGCACCGCGAGGGCGATCGCCGAGACGGCGAACAGCACCTCGGACTGGCGCTCGGCGACGCCGCGGTCGATGCCGGTGCGGATCAGCAGCGGCAGGGTCAGTTGCAGCACCGCGTCCAGCCCGATCAACCCGATGCCGAGGGCGAAGGCCAGCCGCAGCGGCTTCAGCAGCCCGCGCAGGCTGAACCGGGGGTCGGCGGCCTGGGCGGCGGACTCGTCGATGCCCGGGTGGTCGGTGGCCGGCGGCAGCGCGGCGACCTTGGCCAGCAGCTCTTCCGAGGCCGGGACGGCGTCGAACAGCCCCCGGCCGCCACCCATCGCACCGGTCTCGGCGGCTCGGCGCACCCGGTTCGAGGTCGCCTCCACCGGGTCGGACTCGACCGGGCGCCACAGCGCGGTGCTGACCCCGTCGACGACCTCGGAGTCCACCGGCTCGGCGCTGGTCAGCTCGCCCGCGTCGATGCCCTCGGCGTCCTCGCCCGGGCCGCCCAGCAGCAGCCGGAACAGCGCGCACCGCTCCATCAGCTCGTCGAAGCTGCCGATGTCGGCGACCCGGCCGTGCTCAAGCACCGCGATCCGGTCGGCCAGCGACAGCGTCGAGCGGCGGTGCGCGATCAACACGGTGGTGCGGCCCCGGATCAGCTGGCGCAAGGTGGCCAGGATCTCGGCCTCCACCCGGGGGTCGACCGCGCTGGTCGCGTCGTCGAGCAGCATGATCCGCGGATCGGTGAGCAGCGCCCGGGCCAGCGCGATGCGCTGGCGCTGACCACCCGACAGGGTCAGGCCGCGCTCGCCCACCACGGTGTCATAGCCCTGCGGCAGGTCGGCGATGAACTCGGCCGCCTCGGCGGCCTCTGCCGCGGCGACGATCCGTTCCTGGCTGGCGTCCGGGCGGCCGTAGGCGATGTTGGCGGCGATCGTGTCCGAGAACAGGAAGCTGTCCTCGAAGACCATCCCTATGGTGGCGCGCAGCTCGGCGAGCCGGACCTGGCGCACGTCCACGCCGCCGACGCTCAGCGAGCCGGAGTGCACGTCGTAGAAGCGGGGGACCAGCATCGCCAGGGTCGACTTGCCCGATCCGGCGCCGCCGACGATCGCGACCGTCTCGCCCGGCTCGATGCTCAGGTCCAGGCCGCGCAGCACCGGGTTGGAGCGGGTGTAGCCGAACTCGACGCCGGTGAACCGCAGGCCGAGCGGGCCGTCGGGCAGCGGTCGTGGGTCCTCCGGATCGCGCACCTCGGGCGAGGAGTCGATCACCTCCAGCACCCGCTCGACGCCGGCCCGGGCCTGCTGGCCGATGGTCAGCAGCGCGGTCACGCCCCGTACCGGGCCGACCATCTGGCCGAGGTAGGTGGAGAACGCCAAGAAGGTGCCCAGGGTGATCTGGCCGTGCAACGCCAGCCAGCCGCCGACCAGCAGCACCCCGACCTGGCCCAGCGCCGGCACCGCGGTCAACGCCGAGGAGTACTTGGCCTGCAGCCTGACCACCCGCATCCGCTCGGCGAACAGGGTGCGCGCCCGGCGGCTGAGCTCGAGCACCTCGCGGTGCTCCTGCCCGAAGCCCTTGACCACCCGGACGCCGGTGACCGCGGCCTCCACCTGCCCGACCAGCTCACCGGCCTGCAGCTGGGCCGACCAGTTGGCCGGAAACAGGTCACGCCCGGACAGCCGCGCGATGAACCAGAGCGCCGGCACGATCCCCAGCACCACCAGGGTCAGCACCGGCGACAACCACACCATGGCGAACAGTGAGATGAAGAACAGCAGGCCGTTTCCGGTCAGCACCGGCAGAAAGGACAGCAGCCCCTGCACCAGGCCGACGTCGCTGATCGAGCGGCTGACCACCTGGCCGGTCTGCAGGGCGTCCTGGGCCGCGCCGTCCAGCCGTTGCAGCGATTTGAAGACATCGGCGCGCAGGTCGTACTGGACGTCGAGGGACAGCCGGCCGGCGGTGAACCGGCGCAGAAAGGTCAGGCCGTACTGGAGCAGCGCGGCGCCGACCAGCAGGGCCACCCAGGGCGCCACCGACGGCCGTTGCAGGCCCGGTTCCACCGGCTGGCTGACGATGTCGACGACGTGCTTGACGATCAGCGGTACGGCGGCCAGCACCAGGGCGCCGGCAAGCGCGGAGCCGAAGGCGCCGAACAGGTCGAACCGGTGCCGCATGCAGTAGCCGGTGAGCCGGCGAAGCCAGGACGGCGAGCTGGCAGGAGACGGCGGCACCGGGCCATCCTATTCCGCCGATGCTTAGGCAGGTGAAGTTTCTTCTGCGCCTGCGCCGGGTTAGCCTCGGCACATGATCCCCGGGCTGTGCGGGCAGTGCTGCCATGCCCGCCTCAACCAGACCCGGCGCGGCCCGGTGTACCTGCGCTGCCAGTTGGCCAGCGTGGACGAGGCATTTCCGCGCTACCCGCGGCTGCCGGTGCTGCGCTGCGCCGGGTACCAGCCGGTCGAGGAACCGACCGAGTAGCAGGGGCGCACTGTGCCCCCAGAACCCGTTTTCCTGACAGGGGATCCCCGCTCCGGCTGCTACCGTCCCCTCGCAGCATCCCCCTTACTCGCTGATCGGATCAGGTTCGCGCCAGAAGGAGTCGTCATGCGTATCAAGCATCTGCTCGCCGTTGCCTCGATGGGGGCAGCCATGGTCGTCGCAGTGGCGCCTCCCGCGTCAGCTGCGACTGGGTATGACCGTTGCCCCTCTTTGAGGATGTGCGTGTTCACCGGTCCCAATGGGTCTGGCGCGATTGCGTACTTCGCGAATGGAGACGCCAACCTCGGGGACAGCGTGGGGCCGGTCGGAATGAACAACGACATCGAAAGCATCTGGAACCGAAGCGGGCACACCTGGGAACTGTTCGACGGCGTCGGGTACTCCGGAACCAGGTGGGTGTCACATCCCTATGTCGGCCACAACAACGTGATTGCTGCTGCTGCCAACAGGGTGAGCTCGCTCCGCGACACCTAGAAGCGCGGCCCCGGGTGCGCGGCTAGGCGCCCTCAGACCGGCAGCCGGGCGGCGCCGTTGAGCAGCCCGGCCGCCAGGTCGCCTTCGGTGTCCACCCGGCGCAGCACCTCGGCGGTGTCGAGCTGCTTCAACCCGGGCGCGGCCAGCTCCTGCCAGGTGCGCGGCGCGGCCACCCAGGGCCGGGCCCGGCCGCGCAGCGAGTACGGGCAGACGGTCGTCTTGGCGGGGTTGTTCTGGCTCCAGTCCAGCAGCACCTTGCCGTCGCGCACCGCCTTGGACATGTTCGACACCATCAGCCGCGGCTGGCTCTTGGCCAGTGATTCGGCCAGCCGCTTGGCATAGCCGATGACGACGTCGGCGCGCTGCGAGCCGTCCAGCGGCACGTACAGCTGCAGCCCCTTGCTGCCGCTGGTGACCGGGAACGCCGGCAGGCCGTCCTCGGACAGCCGCTCCTGGATCAGGTGGGCCGCCTCGGCGCACTCGGCCAACCCCGCCGGCGGCCCCGGGTCAAGGTCGATCACCAGCCGGCTGGGATTGCGCACCGCGCCGCGCGGGCCGACCGTCCACTGCGGCACGTGGAACTCCAGGGCGGCCAGGTTAGCCATCCAGATCAGGTCGGCGGTCTGCTCCAGCACCGGAAAGACCAGGGTCTCGCGGTTACGGGAGGAGCCCGGGGTGGGCAGCTTGACGGTGCGCAGCCAGGACGGCGCGTAGCTGGGGGTGTTCTTCTCGAAGAACGGCTTGCTGTCGACGCCGTCGGGCCACCTGATCCGGGTCACCGGGCGGTCGGCGAGCTGGGGCAGCAGCACCGGCGCGATCCGGGCGTAGTAATCCAGCACCTCGGCCTTGGTGGTGCCGGCCTCGGGGTAGAGCACCTTGTCAAGGCGTTTGAGCTTGAACTGGTGGCCGTCGACGCTGACCAGCTGCTCGTCGGGCTCAGGACTCACGCCGCACCTCGCCGGGCTCCAGGTCGGTCCGGACCCCCCGGAACACCGGTTGGCGCAACCGGTCACAGGCCGTCCAGCCGAGGTGGCGCACCTCGACCACGACAGCCGGCTCGCACCAGGTGGCGCCGGTCGCGTCCAACGGAGGCACCTCGGTGCTGAACGGCGGCCCGGCCAGCCGCAGTGGCCCGAGCAGCCGCTTGAGGTCCTGGCCGGCGGTCCGGCTGATCCCGCTGCCGACCCGGCCGGCGAAGCTGAGGCCGCCGGAGCCGTCCGGCATCCCGAGCAGCAGCCCGCCGATCTGCTCCGGTGCGCCGGTCTCCGGACGCCAGCCGCCGACCAGGCACACCTGGTGCAGGCGGTGCGCGGTCTTGACCCAGTCCGGGCTGCGCCGGCCCGGCTGGTAGGTCGAGCGGCGGCGCTTGGCCACCACGCCTTCCAGCCCCTGGTCCAGGGTGGCGGCCAGCAGCGCCGGGCCGTCGTCATAGATCGGTGACCGGCGCCAGGTCGGCTCCGGCAGGCTGAGGCGGTCGAGGCTGGTCCGGCGCTCGACCAGCGGCCGCTGGATCAGGTCGACGCCGTAGAGCCGCAGCAGGTCGAAGGCCATCACCGTGACCGGCTGGGTCCGGGCCAGCTCGCGGGCCCGGCGCTCGTCGGCGATGTGCATCCGGTCGGCCAGCGCGGCGAAGGACGGCACCCCCTCGCGCAGCGCGATGATCTCGCCGTCGATCAGGGCGTCCTTGACGCCGGCCAGCACCGAGTCCAGCTCGGGAAAGCTGACGGTCACGTCCCGGCCGGTTCGGGACAGCAACCGCAGCCCGTCGGCGCTGACATCGGCCAGTACTCGCATACCATCCCACTTGACTTCGTGCTGCCAGTCCTTGCCAATTGGCTGTGGGCCGGGTGTGGCGAGCATCGGTCGCATAGGCTCATGTTTCCTGTGAGGACAAGTCGGCGCCACCGTGAGGAGTAGGTATGAGAGCCATCTGGAAAGGTGCGGTGTCTTTCGGGCTGGTGAACGTGCCGGTGCGGTTGTTCGCCGCCACCGAGGAGAACGATATCCGCTTCCACCAGGTGCACCGCGAGGACGGCGGCCGGATCCGTTACAAGCGCACCTGCAGCATCTGCAACGAAGAGGTCGCCTTCGAAGAGATCGCCAAGGGCTATGAGACCAGCGACGGTCAGCTGGTGATCCTCACCGACGAGGACCTGAACCAGTTGCCGGTCGCGACCAGCCACGAGATCGACGTGGTGGAGTTCGTGCCGAGCAACCAGGTCGATCCGATCCTGTTCGCCAAGACCTATTACCTCGAGCCGGACGCCAAGGCCGCCAAGCCCTACGCCCTGCTGCGAGAGGCGCTGATCGAGACCGAGCGGATGGCGATCGTGAAGGTGGCGTTGCGGCAGAAGGAGACGCTGGCGGTGTTGCGGGTGCGCGACAAGGCGATCCTGCTGCAGACCATGCTGTGGCCTGACGAGATCCGCAAGCCGGACTTCGCCGTGCTCGACGCCGACGTGGAGTTGCGCCCGCAGGAGCTGAAGATGGCTGCCTCGCTGGTCGAGAGCATGGCCTCGGACTTCGAGCCGGAAGGTTTCAACGACACCTACCGCGAGGCGGTGATCGAGCTGATCGACGCCAAGCTCGAGCGTGGCGAGTCCGCCCAGCTGCCTGACACCGGCAAGAAGGAGAAGGCCGGCAAGACCAGCGAGGTGGTGGACCTGCTCACCGCCCTGCAACGCAGTGTCGACCGGGCCCGCGGGGTTCCCACCGACGACGCGGCCGAGACCGGCGACGGGGCGAAGAGCGCTGACACGGCCAAGGCCGCTGACACCGGCAAGGCGGCTGACACGGGCAAGCCCGCGAAGAAGGCCGCGGCCAAGAAGGCGCCGCCGGCGAAGAAGGCTCCGGCCAAGAAGGCCGCGGCCAAGGCTCCGGCGAAGAAAGCAGCATCCAAGAGCGCCTGAGCCGCGCCGCGACCGCGCGATCCTTGCTACCGTGAGGCCATGTCGAGCTGCCTGGCGTCTGTTCAGCGCAGCTGGCGGCCGTCCGCGTAACGGACGGCGCCGCGCCCACCCCTGATCAACCAGCAAAGGGGCCGTCCTGCCGGACGGCCCTTTCTGTTGTGCTCCCGGCTGGACGCCCCTCCTTTCGTAGGAGGAAAACGATGACGATGACTACCCCGCCGGTGACCGGCCGGGTGCTGACCGGTGACCGCCCCACCGGCGGCCTGCACCTCGGGCACTACTTCGGCACGCTGGCCAACCGGGTCCGGCTGCAGCGCCAGGGTTGCGAGCTGTTCGTGGTGGTGGCCGACTACCAGGTCATCACCGACCGCGACCGGCCGGTGAGCCTGCCCGAGCTGCGCACCTCGATGGTGCTGGACTACCTGGCCTGCGGCATCGACGCCGACACCAGCGTGATCTTCGCGCACAGCGCGGTGCCGGCCCTGAACCAGTTGCTGGTGCCGTTCCTGTCGCTGGTGAGCACCGGTGAGCTGGACCGCAACCCGACCGTGAAGCAGGAGATCCGGACGGCGGGCCGGCCCAAAGTGAACGGGCTGATGATGACCTACCCGGTGCACCAGGCCGCGGACATCCTGTTCTGCAAGGCGGAACTGGTGCCGGTGGGCAAGGACCAGCTGCCGCACCTGGAGCTGACCCGGTCCATCGCGCGCCGGTTCAACGACCGCTACGGCCCGGTCTTCGGATTGCCCGAGGGCTTGCTCGGCGAGGTCGGCACGTTGCTGGGGCTGGACGGGCGCAAGATGTCGAAGAGCCTGGGCAACGGCATCGCGCTGGCCGATGACCCCGACCAGGTGGCGGCCAAGATCCGCCGGACTCGGACGGACTCCGAGCGCCGGATCAGCTACCAGCCGCGGAGCCGGCCCGAGGTCGCCACCCTGCTGACCCTGGCCGGGCTCTGCCTGGGCCTGGATCCGCGGCTGGTCGCCGAGCGGATCGGCGCCGGGGGAGCGGCCGAGCTGAAGCGGGTGGTGATCGACTCGGTCAACGACCTGCTGGCCCCGATCCGGGCCAGGCGGGCTCAGTACGGTCCTCCGGACGCCGTCCAGATCCTGCGACGCGGCGCCGAACGAGCCCGCGAGATCGCCGATCGGACCCTGGCCGAGGTGAACGCCGCGATGCGGATGGACTAGTAGTAGCATGGTGTGCGCATACCTGCGCATACGATGAGGATGGTTGTCATGGGTCGAGCGAACGTCTACCTGCCGGACGATCTGGAACGCCGGGTGAAGGCAGCCCAGATCCCGATCTCGGAGGTGTGCCAGCGCGCGCTGCTCGCCGCTGTGGAGGCCGCCGAAGGCACGGGCCACCCGTTCGACCAGGAGGTCACCGCCCAGTACCAGCGGGGCTGGCAGGCCGGGTTGCGCTGGCCGCAGCAGGCATCCCAGGAGGCGCTGCTGACGCTGCTGCGCGACCAGCGGCTGGCCGAGATCCCGACCGAACTGCTGCCGGCGGACCAGTACTCCCTCACCCAGGAGCAGGCGCTGGCCTGGGAGGCCGGCTTCATGGAGGCCGCCCGGGCGACGGTCAAGATCGGGCAACCGACGGCCGGTGAGACGGCCGAGCCCCCGTCCTCGTCTTCCACCGCGTCCGCGCCGGAAGGCTCGGAAGGCTCGGAAGGCTCGGAAGCAGCGAGCGAGCCGGCCGAGGACGCCGGCGGCCCGGCCACCATTTCGACCACCAAGCGCTCGGCGGCCGACGAGCTCGGCGATGACTCGGGCTGCCAGATCGGCGTGACGCTGGACGGCCACGGGGTGTCCTTCGATCCGCACGCGGCGCTGCGGGCCGGCAAGAGCCCGGTGTTCGCGGTGCTCGGCCAGGCCGACGAGCGCGCCCGGCTGGTGCTGAGCGTGGCGCAGGACGCCGCGGCCCGGGGAACCGGCGTGGTGCTCGTCGACCTGTCCGGCCAGCTCACCTCGCGGGCCGCCGGCCTGGGCAAGAACGTCCGGGTGGTGCGCCGGTCCCAGACGGCCATTCCCCGGATCGAGGACCTGGTGCAGGGGGCGGTCGGGCTCGGCGGGCTGTGGGACACCGTGGCCGGCCTGTCCCGAGGCACCGGCCTGACCGAGATGTTCACCGGCTCGTCGGACGAGCGGATCGAGCCCGGCTACGTCACGGTGATCGGGCTGGCCGGTGACAGCCTGGCCTCAGCGCTGCCCGCCATGCAGATCCTGGGCCAGCTCGCCTCGAAGGCCGACTTCCCCCGGTTGCTGCACGTGGACCTGCCGGCCGGCATCACCGTGCCGGCGCCGTTCGCCTCCCGGCTGGGCCGGATCGTGCGAACCGCCCGGCAGCAGAACGCCGCCGTCGGGCTGTCGGCCGAGAACGCCGACACCGTCGGCCAGCTCGCCGCAGGCGGCTCGTTGCTGTCCACCGCGATCGCCTTCGCGACCAGCAGCCCGGCCGAGGCCGACCGGCTGCGCAACCTGCTCGGGGTGGACGCCCCGATCCTGGTGAACCCGCCCGGGACCTCGGTGCGGCACAGCGACGAGACCTGGGTCGTGATGCGCGACCTGCACGGCCGGCTCGGCCAGGTCCGGATGGAGGGCTGGTAGCCCGACGCCGATGGCTAGTCGGTCAGGTCCAGCACCAGCGGCGCGTGGTCAGACGGGCCCTCGCCCCGCCGGGCGTCCCGGTCGACCCACGCCGAGGAGACCCGCCGGACCAACGGGTCGTTGACCAGCGCCAGGTCGATCCGCATGCCCCGGCCCTTCTGGAAGCCGAGCATCCGCATCTCCCAGAAGGTGTAGGGCGGCCGGGTGTCCTCGGGGTCGATCGAGGCACGCGGCATCAGGTCCACCAGCGGGTCGGTCGGGCTGGCCTGCTGGATGGCCGCGACCGCGGCGCGTTCGGGCGCGCTGACGTGGGTGGAGCCGTCGAAGGCGACGATGTCCCAGACGTCCTGGTCCAGAGGCGCCACGTTGAAGTCACCGAGCAGCCCGTAGGGCGTGCCGGCGCCGAGCGCGGCCCGCTCCGCCGCGCACTGGGCGCGGACCGCGTCGAGGAACCGCAGCTTGTACTCGAAGTGCTGGTGGCCGACCGTCCGGCCGTTCGGGACGTAGAGCGACCACAGCCTGATGCCGGCGCAGGTCGCGCCGAGGGCGCGGTCCTCCACGGCCCCGTCGAAGGACGGCTGCCCGGGCAGCCCGCGGGTGACGTCGGACAGCCCGACCCGGGACAGGATGCCCACCCCGTTCCACCGGCCGCTGCCCAGGTGCGCCGACTCATAACCCTGGGCTTCGAGCTCCGCTGCCGGCCAGGACTGCTCGGTGGCCTTGGTCTCCTGGACCAGCAGGACGTCGGGTTGGCGCAGCTCCAGCCAGGACAGCAGCCGTGGCAGCCGGGCCTTGACCGAGTTCAGGTTCCAGGTCGCGATGCGCATCCGTCGATCCTGTCACCGGCCGACCCGGCTCTGGACGCCGGATCATCGATTCGGCGCACCGACTTAACGCGATCTCGGGCAGAATCGCTGGAATGGCACACCGACTGACCACCATCAAGGCAGCTGACGGGCGCGACCTCGGCGTCGCGCAGTGGGGTGACCCGGACGGCACTGCGGTGCTTGCCCTGCACGGCACTCCGGGCTCGCGGTTCGGCCGTCCCCCGGACGAGGACGGGCTCACCCGCGCCGGGTTGCGGGTGGTGACCTATGACCGGCCGGGCTACGGGGTCTCAGACCGCCGGCCGGGGCGGCGGGTGGTCGATTGCGTCGAGGACGTGGCCGCCATCGCCGACGCGTTGGGCATCGACCGGTTCGCGGTCACCGGCGGGTCCGGCGGCGGGCCGCACGTGCTGGCGGTGGCGGCCAGGCTCGGTGACCGGGTGACGGCTGCCGAGTGCCGGGTCGGCGCGGCGCCCTTCGACGCCGAGGACCTGGACTGGTGGGCCGGCATGGATCCGGAGAACGTTCGGGAGTTCGGCTGGGCGGTCGAGGGTGAGCAGGTCCTGCAACCCAACCTCGCACGGCAGGCCGAGGCGGACCTGGCGCGGATCGCGAAGGATCCGTCCAAGATCCTGTCCGATGACTGGCAACTCGCCGACGCCGACCGGGACAAGCTCGCCCGCCCCGACGTCCAGCGGGTGTTCGTGGAGGACATGCGCAGCGCCTATGCGGCCGGAGTGTGGGGTTGGGTCGACGACGACCTGGCTTTCGTCACCGGCTGGGGCTTCAGCCTCGACGAGATCAAGGTGCCGGTCACCGTGCGCTACGGCTCGCAGGACGTCCTCGTCCCGGCCGGTCATGGCGCCTGGCTGGCCTCGCACGTTCCGGGGGCGACGGTCGTCGTCCACACCGAAGGCGGCCACCTCTCCGACCCCGACACCAGGATCGAGGAACTGCGCGCCCTGGTCGCGGCCGGCTGACGCGCGAGCGGGTTCCCCGCTAAAGCGCCTTCGCTCATACTGCATTGTGACAATGGTGCGCTCGCCACTCGGGCTGGGGGTTGCTGTGCGACGGCAAGTTGAGAACGGCGGGCTCACGGTCAATGCCATCGCCGGCAGTCGCGCGGTCTTCTTCGGCTTCGACCTCAGCGATGAGGCCAGGGACGGCTGCCTGGGAATCGCCTTGCACCGCGAGGATCTCACCGCTCAGAAGTCCCGTTGGCTGTCAGGGTTCAAGACCTTCAAGTCCCAGGTTCCGGCGCCGGCGCTGACCGCGATCTACCAGACCGAGGCCCAGCCGATCCAGGCCATGTGGTGGGGCGACTACACCACCGAGCCGGGACACCGGTACCGCTATACGGCCGTGCCGCGCTACGGCGCACCGGGAAAGCTGACCAGCAGGGACTCGGTCTCGGCCACGGTCGACATCACCACCAACGACCCGGGCACCGGCGCCCACGGCGTCTACTTCAACCGCGGGGTGGCGGCCAGCCAGGCCTACGCCGCCAAGTTCAACGCCCCGCCGGACAAGCTGCCGCCGGACACGCGCGCCGCGGCCATGAAGTGGCTGTCCCGCGGTCTGCACGAGGCGCTGATCGCCTTCATCACCGACGACACTTCGCCGTCGGTGGCGATCCGGGCCGCCGTCTACGAGTTCACCGAGCCGACCGTGCTGGCCGCGTTCGCGCAGGCGCATGCCGCAGGCGCCGACGTGCGCATCGTCTATCACGCAGACGGGGAGCAGGGGCACCGCAACGAGGCGGCGATCCAGGCGGCCGTGCAGGCGGTCGACTTCGACCGCTCGGTGCTGATCCCGCGCACCCGCGCCCAGATCGCGCACAACAAGTTCATCATCCGGGCCGACCGCCGGGCCGGCCGCGGTGACGACACGATCGCGCCGGCGCAGGTGTGGACCGGATCGACCAACCTCACCCAGGGCGGCATCTTCGGCCACTCCAACGTCGGGCACGTGGTCCGCGATCCCGAGGTGGCGCAGCGCTTCCACGACTACTGGACGCAGCTGTCATGCGATCCGGCCAGGGCGGTGCTGAAGGCCTGGACCGACGCCCACAGCCCTTTCGACGCCGGGGCGCTCGCCACCACGGGCATCCACACGCTGTTCAGCCCGCGCACCGCCATCGACCCGCTGGACTGGTATGCCACCGGCTTCGCCGCGTCGCCCTCGAGCACCCACATCACCCTGCCGTTCGGGCTGGACGACGATCACTTCGAGGCGCGGCTGGCCGAGGCCCACACACCCGGTGTGCTGCGCTTCGTGCTGCTCAACCGCCGCGACAACAACCAGCGCGTCTGGTCGAGGGACCCGCTGGTGCAACTCGCGGTGGGCGCCACCGGCACACCCGACTCGCTCAGCGGCTGGGCGGCCGAGCACCTGACAGGATTCAACGAGCACGTTGAGTACCTGCACACCAAGATCCTGCTGCTCGGCCCGCTCAGCCGGACGCCCACCACCATCTCGGGCTCGGCGAACTTCTCCACCGCCTCGACGACGAGCAACGACGAGAACATGCTGGTCATCACCGGTGACACCGACGTCGCCGATGTCTATTTTACCGAGTACAACAGGGTGTTCGACCACTTCTACGCCCGGTGGTGGGCTCAGCGGCTGACGCGGCGAGCTCCTGGCGCCCACGACTACCTGACCGAGGACGCCAGCTGGCAGGAGCCGTACTGGCAGCGAGGAAACCGGAAGTACGCCAAGCGGCTTCTCTACTCGGGCAATGACAGCAGCGGCGGGCCCACCGACCCCGATCGAGATTGACCAACTATTGCCTGCCCGTTCTCACCGAAAGCGTGATTGATGATGCAGATTACCGTTAACAAGACAGGCGGTTTCGCCGGGGTGAACCAGCGGTTGGGGCCGGTCGAGACCTCCAGCCTCGATTCCGGGGTCGCCGACCAGGTGCGCCGGATCGTCACCGAGTCAGACTTCTTCCACCTGCCGGAGGACCTGCAAGGAGCGCCGGTGTATGACGGCTTCCACTACGCCGTTCAGGTTCTCGACGGCACTGCTGAGCACACCGTGATCCTCGCGGGCATGTCGGATGATCCCGTGGTGGCCAGGCTTCACGAGCTGATCCACTTGCTGGACGAGGCAGTCGGTTTCCAATGGATCTGACAACCGGGCGCCGGCGCACCGGCTCAGGCGGCGACGCCGTCGTCGGACAGGTCGGGCCGTCCGGCCGGTGAGCCGTTGGAGATCCACTGGCCGAGGCATTCGGGGGAGAAGAGCTGGTCAGCCACCAGGAACGCCGCGCCCAGCAGCCCGGCGCGGTCACCGAGCGGTGAGGTCTTGATCCGCAGATCGCGCGCGCTCAGCGCCGTGGAGCGGCCGTAGACCGTTCGACGCAGCTCACCGAGAAAGATGTCTCCACCGGAGCTGACCTGCCCTCCGATGACGATGAGCGAGGGGTTGTAGAAGTTCACCAGGGTCGCCAGCACCCGGCCGACCAGCCGGCCCGACCGGGTCAGCAGGGCCAGGCTTGCCGGGTCACCGGCGCCCGCGGCGGCTGTCACGTCGCGAGCGGTGATGCTGCCGGTGGCGGCCAGCACCTGCGCCAGCGCGGCGCTGCGCCCGGACTGCGCGGCCGTCAGCCCGTCGCGGCTGAGCGCGTACCCGCCGGCCAGCGCCTCCAGGCATCCGGTGTTCCCGCAGCGGCACAGCACGCTGTCGTCGTCGAGCACCGACACGTGGCCGATGTCGCCCGCCGCTCCCTGGGCGCCGCGGTGCAGGCGCCCCGCGGAGATGAGCCCGGCGCCGATTCCGGTGCCCACCTTGACGTAGAGCAGTTCCAGCTCGTTGCGGCCTATTCCGGTGCGCAGCTCGCCCAGGGCCATGACGTTGACGTCGTTGTCGACCCAGGCCGGCGCCTGATAGGTGGCTGAGAGCCGGTCGCGCACCGGGTAGCCGTCCCAGCCGGGCATGATCGGGGGCGCGATCGGGCGTCCCTTGGAGAACTCGACCGGCCCGGGCAGCCCGATCCCGACACCCCACACCGGCACCGGGACCGGCCGGTCGGCCAGCAGCTCGTCAAAGATCTGCTCGAGCCGGGCCAAAGTGGCTTCCGGGCCGGCCGCGACGTCGCAGGCCTCGGTCCGCTGGGCCAGCGGCACCCCGTCCAGGTCGCTGAGGCCGGCCTGCAGCTCGGTCGCGCCCAGCTCGGCCACGAGCAGGCAGCCGACCTCGGCGCGAAAGCGCAGCTCACGGGAGGGCCGCCCCCCGGTCGACGGCGCCAGCCGGCCTTCGTCGAGCAGGCCGGCGTCGATCAGCTGGGTCACCCGCTGGCTGACGACATTGCGGCCCAGGCCAAGGCGCCTCGTGAGATCCGGGCGGGTCGGCAGCCCGCCGCCGCGCACGGCGGCAAGTACCGCGGCAAGGGAGTCGACCTGCTCGGCGGCCAGGCCTTCCGCTAGCTCCTTCGTGCTCATGCGTCACCTCGTTTCGTCGCGTCAGATCTTTGCATGGACCCGTTGAAGACGAGTTAAGTAAGTCTCAGGTAAAAGTTACGCTCAAATTACCAATGTGTGGCGGATTACGGCTCGTTTGTTAAGCCTTATCGTTGACTTTCGCATCTCACGTGCAATAGCGTGCGGAGCACACAACCCGTACCACACACGGCGTCACCGGTGAGAGGGGCTACCGCATGGAACTGATCCGCAGCGGCAAGGACCGGCCTTACGGCTGCTCCCTGCGCTCGAGGCGCGTGGATCGGACGCGCGGATGACCGCCGGCATGCAGGCCGCGATCGTGGGGACCGGCTTCATCGCCGGGGTGCACGCGCATGCGGTGCGAGCCGCCGGCGGCGAGGTGGCGGCCGTGCTCGGCAGCGGCGCTGCCACCACGGCCAGCGGCGTGCGGGCTATGGGGGCCCGGCGGGGCGCGGCGGATCTCGCCGAGCTGCTGGCGGCGCCGGACGTCGACGTCGTGCACATCTGCACTCCCAACCGGACGCACACCGAGATGGCGCAGGCCGCGCTGGCCGCCGGCAAGCACGTGATCTGCGAGAAGCCGCTGGCGACCTCGGTGTCCGACGCCCAGCGCCTGACCGAACTGGCCGGCGAGGCCGGGCGGGTGGCCAGCGTGCCGTTCGTCTACCGCTTCTACTCCTCGGTTCGCGAGGCCCGCAACCGGATCGCCCGCGACGCGGCCGGCCCGTTGTGGCTGCTGCACGGCACCTACCTGCAGGACTGGCTGTCTGCCAGCGACGCGACGAACTGGCGGATGGATCCCGCGCTGGGCGGCGCCTCGCGCGCGTTCGGCGACATCGGCGTGCACTGGTGCGACCTGATGGAGTTCACGACCGGGCACCGGATCGTCCGGCTCGCCGCGCAGCTGGGCAGCGCCTACAAGGAGCGGCACCTCGGTGACGGCACTGAGGACCGCACCGACCCCGGCACGGAGGATGGCGCGGTCGTCGTCTTCCAGACCGACCGCGGCGCCATGGGCTCGGTGGTGGTGTCCCAGGTGACTCCCGGCCGCAAGAACCGCCTGTGGTTCTCCTTCGACGGCCCCGACGCCTCGTACTCCTTCGACCAGGAGGCGCCCGACGCGCTGTGGATGGGCGCCCGCGACCAGAACGTCGTCCTGATGCGCGGCACGGAGGTCTTCGGCCAACCTGCCTCTACCTACTCGCGGCTGCCGGCGGGTCACCCGCAGGGCTACCAGGACGCCTTCAACGCCTATGTCTGCGACGTCTACGCCGCAGTGGCCGGGCACGCCCCCGACGGGCTGCCGCTGTTCGCCGACGGGCTGCGGGCCGCGGTCCTGACCCAAGCGGTGATGGACGCGGCCGCGTCCCAGACCTGGATCGAGGTGCCGGCATGACCGAGAACGCCATGACCACCGCCCAGCCCGCCGCCGGTGGCGCCGAGACGCCGCTGCTGCGGCTCACCGGCATCGTGAAGACCTTTCCCGGCGTCCGAGCCCTGGACGGGGTCGAGCTGGAGGTGCTGGCCGGCGAGGTGCACTGCCTGCTCGGGCAGAACGGCGCCGGCAAGTCGACCCTGATCAAGGTGCTGGCGGGCGTGCACCGCCCGGACTCCGGCTCGTTGCTCTGGCACGGCGAGGAGACCTCGTTCAGCGGGCCGCAGGCCGCCACCAAGGCGGGCATCGCCACGATCTACCAGGAGCTGGACCTCGTCGATGACCTGACGGTGGCCGAGAACATCTTTCTGGGGCACGAGCAGGCCGCGGCCGGCTTCGTGCGCCGCGGCCGGATGCGGGCCGAGGCAGCCGCCGTGCTAGGTCGGCTCGGCCACGGCGACATCCCGGTGAACCGCAAGGTCGGGCGGCTGCCCGCCGCCGCCAAGCAGATCGTGAGCATGGGACGGGCGCTGTCCCACGACGCTCAACTGCTCGTCATGGACGAGCCCAGCGCGGTCCTGGCCCACGACGAGGTGGCGAACCTGTTCCGGGTCATCCGCGACCTCACCGCGCGCGGCATCGCGGTCATCTACATCTCCCACCGGCTGGAGGAGATCCGCGAGATCGGTGACCGGGTGACCGTGCTCAAGGACGGTCGCACCTCGGCGGTGAACCTGCCGGCCCGCACCACCAGGACCGACGAGCTGGTCACCCGGATGACCGGCCGCAGCATCGAGTACGTCTTTCCGGAGCGGGCCCGGCGCGCCGAGCTCCTCGAGGTCACCCAACGAGCCGAGGTCACCGAACGAGCCGGGGCCACCGAGCGAGCCGGGGTCACCGAGCGGGGGGAGAGCACCGGCGGGAGCCCGGCGTTGCTCGAGGTGACCGGGCTGACCCGGGCGGGCGAGTTCGTCGACGTGTCCCTGTCGGTGCGCGCGGGTGAGATCGTGGGCATCGCGGGGCTGGTCGGGTCAGGGCGCTCGGAGCTGCTGGAGACCATCTACGGCGCCCGCAAGCCCACCAGCGGCGAGGTGCGCCTGGACGGTCGCAAGCTGCCACCGGGTCAGGTGGCCAGCGCCGTGCGGGCCGGTCTCGGGCTGGCGCCGGAGGAGCGCAAGAGCCAGGCGCTGGTGCTGGAGGACAGGATCTACCGCAACGTCACCCTGGCCACTTTCTCCCGCTACGCAAAGGGTGGGATGACCAGGGCCGGCGCCGAGCGCGCCGCGTCCGCCGAGATCGCCGACCTGCTCGCCCTGCATCCGCGCGGGGTCGACCGGCCGGTGAAGACGCTGTCCGGCGGCAACCAGCAGAAGGTCGTCCTCGGCCGCTGGCTGCTGAACCCCGCCGGCGAGGCCCCACTGCAATCCGGACGGTCTCGGCGATCCTCCGGCACCCGCCTGCTGCTGCTGGACGAGCCCACCCGCGGGGTGGACGTCGGCGCCAGGGCGGATCTCTACCGGGTCATCCGCCGGATGGCTGATGACGGCATGGGCGTGCTCATGGTCTCCAGCGAGGTGCCCGAGGTTCTGGGCCTGGCGGACCGCGTGATCGTCATGCGTGAGGGCCGGGTCGTGCGCGAGGCGCCGGCCGGTGAACTGAATGAGGAAACCGTCCTCGATCTCGTCATGGCGGGATCGCTACTGGAAGTGGATAGCCCATGACCGACCACGTCAAGGTGATCACGCCTCAGGCCGAGGCGTCGCCGGCGCACGGATCTTCCGCCGCGTCCCCGCCGCCGTCAGGCGGATTCTCCCTTCGTCACTGGTTCCGCGAGGACGCCAGCGAGCCGGTGCGCCGCAACCTGGGGCTGATCGCGGTGCTGATCGCCCTGTACGGGATCGGGGCGTGGAGCCGGCCGGACATCTTTTTGGACGCCGACCGGCTCTGGAGCAACGAGCTGACCGTGCTCACCCTGGCATCGAGCATCGGCGTGGTCGCGATCGGGATGACCTTCGTCATCATCAGCGGCGGCATCGACCTGTCGGTGGGGGCGTTGCTGGCTTTGGCCAGCGTCTGGGCCACCACGCTGTCGACCCAGTCCTACGGCGCGGTGATGATGGTCTTCGTCGCCCTGGTGGTGGGCACGGTTGCCGGCCTCACCAACGGCTTTCTCATCTCCTACGGCCGGATGGCGCCCTTCATCGCGACGCTGGCGACGATGGTCGCCGCGCGCGGCCTGGCCCAGAAGATCTCGGGCAAGCAGACCCAGGTCGTCAGCGTCAACGGCATCACCGACATCGCGCAGCGCAAGTTCCTCGGGGTGCCGTGGTTGGTGATCATCTTCGCCGTGGTCGCCGCGCTGGCCTGGGTGCTGCTCAACCGGACCACCTTCGGACGCCGCAGCGCCGCGATCGGCGGCAACGGCGAGGCCGCCCGGCTGGCCGGCATCAGCGTCCGCCGTACCCAGGTGATCATCTACGGGCTGTCCGGCTTCTGTTGCGGGCTCGCCGCCCTGATGGTGACCGCGCAGGCCAACTCCGGCTCGTCGGACCACGGCAACCTGTACGAGTTGCAGGCCATCGCGGCGGTGATCATCGGCGGCACGGCGCTGGCCGGCGGCCGGGGCACCATCGTCGGCTCGGTGCTGGGCGTGCTGGTGTTCAGCCAGATCACCAACCTGTTCATCGTGAACAACCTGGCCATCGAGTACCAGCTGATCGCCCAGGGCGTGATCATCGTCGCCGCGGTCCTCATCCAGAGCTTCCGGGTCGGTTCGCTACGGCGGCGACCGACATGAGCGCCCGTCGCTCGCTTCTCAGCCGGGCGCAACGCCGGCTCTCAACGTCAGCAGCAACAACCATCTCAACCGCGGAGGATGCAGTGAACAATCGCAAGAGCAACGAGCACGGTGGCGGCAGCCGTCGTCGGCTATTCACCGGCGCCGTCGCCATCGCCGCCGCCGCGGGGATGGTGCTGACCGGCTGCACCAGCAACACGCCGAAGTCGACCGCCACCACCGGAGGGTCGAACGCGGCGGCGCCGGCCGGCAACACCGGCGGCGCGCAGGCTCCGGGCAAGAAGGTGCGGATCATGTTCTCCGGCCCGGTCGCCGACCACGGCTTCCTGGCGGCCATCAACCGGTTCGCCAAGGAGCAGGCGGCGAAGTACCCCGACGTCACCTTCACCGCGCTGGAGGCCGCTCCGGACGCCCCGTCCCAGATCGCCGCGGTGGAGACCGCGATCGCCGAGAAGCCGGACGCGCTGATCATCTTCCCGCAGGACGGTGACCAGCTCACCGGCGTGGGCAAGGCGGCCACCGCCGCAGGCATCCCGGTGATCAACCTGGACCGCCGCTTCAACGACCAGAGCGCCTACCGGATGTTCCTGGCCGGTGACAACTACAAGGTGGGCTTCAACGCCGGCACCTACATCGGCAACAAGCTCAAGGGCAAGTCCGACGCCGTGATCGGCGAGATCACCGGCATCCAGACCCTGGCCCTGACCCGGGAGCGCTCGGAGGGCTTCGCCGACGCGCTGGCCATCCACGGCCTGAAGGTGTCGCGGCAGGTCAACGCCTCGTTCACGGTTCAGTCGGGCCAGTCGGCCATGGCCAACCTGCTGGCCGCCGCGCCGAAGCTCGACGCGGTGTTCAACCACGACGATGACCAGAACATCGGCTCGGAGGCGGCCGCCGCCCAGGCCAACCGCAAGGAGTTCTTCATCGTCGGCACCGCGGCCTCGAACGCGATGCTCAAGCACATCAAGAACGGCGATGCCCGCATCGAGGCCGACGTCACCTTTACCCCGGCGATCGCCGCGACCGCGGTGTCGATGGCCCGGCTGATCGCGCAGGGACGGTCCTCCGATGACCTGGCCGGCCTGCCGCTGCCCAGCTACATGCTCATCGACTCCGAGCTGGTCACCAAGGACAACGTCGCCCAGTATGAGAAGTTCGGCTGGGACTAGGTTCGTCTGGTTCGAGGCTGGCCGGGATCCGTCCCGGTCAGCCTCGGCCGCTTTGGGAGGCGTTGATCGTTGGCCCTCTGGCAGGGTGACCTGCCGGGCCAGTCCCTGCTTGACGGCCAACGATCGCGACTTTCGCCTTCACCGTTCACACGTCACGAAGGAGCTACCAGTGCGCCGCCCGATCACGCTGTTCACCGGCCAGTGGGCCGACCTGCCCTTCGAAGAGGTGGCCCGGCTTGCCGCGAGCTGGGGTTACGACGGGCTGGAGATCGCCTGCTGGGGCGATCACCTCGACGTGGCAAGGGCAGTCGCCGATCCGGCGTACCTGCAGACCCGGCGCGACATCCTCGACGTCCACGGGCTGAAGGTGTACGCCATCTCCAACCACCTGGCCGGGCAGGCGGTGTGCGACGACCCGATCGACGCCCGGCACCGCGACATGCTGCTGCCGGCCATCTGGGGTGACGGTGACCCCGAGGGCGTGCGGCAGCGGGCCGCGCAGGCGCTCAAGGACACCGCGGTGGTGGCGGCCAAGCTCGGCGTGGACACCGTGGTCGGGTTCACCGGCTCGGCCGCGTGGAAGTACGTCGCGATGTTCCCGCCGGTGTCGCCGGCGCTGATGGACGCGGCCTACCAGGACTTCGCCGACCGGTGGAACCCGATCCTCGACGTGTTCGACGACCAGGGGGTCCGGTTCGCCCACGAGGTGCACCCGAGCGAGATCGCCTATGACTACTACACGACCGAGCGCGCGCTGGAGGCGATCGGGCATCGGGAAGCGTTCGGGCTGAACTGGGACCCGAGCCACTTCGTCTGGCAGGCGCTCGACCCGGTCATGTTCATCTGGGACTTCCGGGACCGGATCTATCACGTCGACTGCAAGGACACCCGGCTGCGGACCGGCAACGGTCGTAGGGGAGTGCTCGGCTCGCACCTGCCATGGGCGGATCCCCGGCGTGGCTGGGACTTCGTCTCCACCGGCCACGGCGACGTCCCGTGGGAGGACTGCTTCCGGATGCTGAACACGATCGGCTACACCGGCCCGCTGTCCATCGAATGGGAGGACGCCGGCATGGACCGGCTGGTCGGCGCGCCGGAGGCCCGCGAGTTCGTCGCCGGTCTGGCCTTCGACCCGCCGACCGCGGCGTTCGACGCGGCGTTCGCCAGCGCCAAGGACGACTCGCCTGCTTAGTCCGGCCGCTGGATTTCTTTACTCAGCGAGGGAACAGCTCGCCGATGGGCGCGATGACATCGGACGCGCCGCACATCCAGACCGGTGTTCCGTCGTGAAGGCGCGGGTTCAGCGGATGGGTGTTCGGATGCCGTGGGCAGTGCGGCCACACCGCCGGGCGGCCCGCGAACCAGAGCGCCGTGATCTCGCTCTCCTGGAACTCGTCGGCGAGGTTTACCAGTCGGTCGGGTAGCGGTTGGTGTCGCGGCACCCTGATCGCTGCACCGGTGCCGTCCTCCCACCGCACTCCAGCCGTGTAGGAGTCGGGATCGTCACAACCCCAGTGAGCCGGCGCCACCATGGGGATGATCGCGTCCGGCGGCCGCAGGTCGCGAGCGATGATCTCCCATGCCTCAAACAGCTCGGGAGCCATCCAGTCCGCGAGGGTGGCCTGGTCCGGCGGTGGCGGCGGCGGTTGCCACTGGGCAGGTAGGTCACTGACCGTTCCGCCGGGGATCTCCACGATCGTCGTCTCGACTCGGACGTAACCAGGCTCGAATTGCTCCATGCAGGCGATTCTGTCAGGCGGTGGCGCCTCAGAGCAGCTTGACCAGCAGCTCGGCCGACTCCGTCTCGTCGTGCCAGGCGCCCTGGTCATCACGCCAGCGGTAGGAGCACGCATCGACTACGTCCGTTGGCTGGTATCCCAGTCGCCGGTAGAGCCGAGCAGCGTTCGGGTTTTCAAAACTGGCGCTGACCGCGATCTGAGTTACTCCGCTGGTTCGCGCTTGTTGTTCGGCTGTCGCAAGGATCGCAGTGCCGGCGCCGCGTCCTCGATGTTGCTCGCGGACCTGCAGGTGGTTGACCTCGACGCAGTGCGGAAAGGCGGTGCGGGCGTTCTCGCCGACGCATCCGCGCCACTGGATGAGCGCCCAGCCCAATACCTCGCCGGCTTCCCAACAGACGAGGAACGTCGCGGCTTTGCCTTGCTGCTGTTCAAAATGCGCGCCGGCCACGTCGTCCGGGGTCGGCCACTGCGCGCGCAGAAGCTCGAGATCGCTCGCTGAGCAGGCCCTGACTTCCATTCCACCATCCAACACTCGGGTGTGAGCCGCCGTCGAGCCGCCACTCACAATCCGCTTGCCTGGTCGAGGCGGCGCCGCGAGCATGAGGGCATGACGAAGCTCCAGCACCGCGCCGATCTGTTCATGGACCCCGCCAAGGACCCGCGCGAGGGCGGTACGAGGCTCGGCGACGAGCGGGCGACGCTGACCGAGTTCCTGCGTGGTCAGCGGCTGACCCTGCAGCTCAAATGCGAGGGCCTGGACCCCGAACAGCTCGCCCGCCGTGCGGTCGAGCCGTCGACGATGTCGCTGCTCGGCCTGCTCCGGCACATGGCCGAGGTGGAGCGTGGCTGGTTCCGGCGGCGGTTCGCCGGCCAGGACGTGCCCAAGCGCTACCAGTCCGAGGACGAGCCCGACGGCGACTTCGACGGGGCAGTGGCCGATCAGGCGGTGGTGGACGAGGCGTGGGCGGCCTGGCGTGAGGAGGTCGCCTTCGCTGAGCAGTTCACGCGTGACACCGACCTGGGTTTCGTCGGGGTCGACAGCAATGGGGACCCGATCTCGCTGCGCGAGCTGCTGGTGCACATGGTCGAGGAGTACGCGCGCCACAACGGCCACGCGGACCTGCTGCGTGAGCGCATCGACGGCCGCCTCGGCCAGTAGCCCGCTTATCGAAAAGTGCCGTCGGGAGGAATCGAACCTTCCGCAACGTCCATGCTCGACTGCCACGCTAAGCGTCGTCTGCTGGCGGTTTCCCACCGTCGCATCCAGGACCGGCACCTAAGTAAACCCCGGCCGGCTGGGTGGGGTCATCCTCAAAAGTGGTGACATTCGTCATGGGCGGCAGCAGGCAGCTCAGCCGCCACCGCTCAATCCAGGGATGGTGGCCAGATCGGTGAGCACGGCTTTGCGGTCCTCGTCCTCGGCGATGTCCTCAACGGCTCGAAGGGCTTGGTCGGTCCAGCTGGCGGCAACGGCCGTATCGCCCGCGACACCGGCGGCGCGGGCCAACGCCTCGTAGGCGAAGGCCAGGTCCCAGTCACCGATCCCGTTGGCCTGGCAGATCTGCAGGCAGCGCCGGGCGTGGTAGCCGGCCGGCTCGCCGCGCCCGAGCACCGCGTACACCCGCGACACCTGCCATTCGCTGCGAGCCAGGTTGTTCGCCGTCGCGCCGGTGCCCTCGGCCCGCCAGTGATGAGCCGACGCGTGCGCCATGTGCAGCATCGCGTCGTCCTCTTCGACGGTGCGATCCTGCTTGTCCATCAGCTCCCACACCCGGTTGAACAGCTCGACCCCGATCGCGCGGTGGTCCAGGGCCTTGTCAGAACCGGTCATGCGTGCAGTATCTCGCCAATGCCTCAGCCGGGGTAGTGGCCCAGGCCCTGCTCGGCCCGGTTGATCGCGTCCTGATATCCGAACAGCCCCGGCATGCCGCCGGTGTGCAGGAACACCGTCTTCACGCCCGCGGCGATCGTGCCGTCCGAGACGGCCGCCACCAGGGCGGCCATGGCACGGCCGGTGTAGATCGGGTCCAGCACCAGGGCCTCGGTGCGCCCGACCAGGCGCATCGCCGCCATGGACTGATCGGTCACGTCGGGGTAACCGGCGCCGATCTGGTCGAGGCTGATCCGCAGCTCCTCGGCGGCGACCGCCCGCGGGCCGACCTGGCCGGCCAGCTCGGCCACCGTGCCGGCCGGATCGACCAGGGCGCCGACTTCCACCCCGAACACCCGCTCCGGCCCGAGCGCGGCCACCAGCCCGGCCATCGTCCCGCCCGAGCCGAGGGCGACGACCGCGGTGTGCAGGTCCGGCAGCTGGCCGAGCAGCTCATGACCGGCCTCGAGGTAGCCGCGGGAGGCGATGGCGCTGGAGCCGCCCAGGCCCAGCAGCACCGGACGAGCTCCACCGGCCCGCAGCTGCTCGGTGATAGCGGCTGCGACCTCGCCCAGTCCCACGAAGTCCACGTCACCGGCCCAGTGCACGCGAGCGCCGAACAATCCGTCCAGCGCGACGTTGCCGCCGCGGACTCCGTCGTAGCTGCCGGGAAACACCAGCACCACCTGCAGGCCCAGCCGGACGCCGACCGCGGCGGTCAGCCGGGCGTGGTTGCTCTGCGCCCCGCCGATGGTGACCAGGGTGTCAGCGCCCTCTGCCAGCGCGGCGCCGACCGAGAACTCCAGCTTGCGCAGCTTGTTGCCGCCACCGCCCAGGCCGCCGAGGTCCTCGCGCTTGATCCACAGGTCATCGCTGTTCAGCCCCAGCGCCGCGGCCAGCCGGGGCGCCGGCTCAAGCGCCGTGGGCCAGCTGCCGAGCGTCACCCGCGGCGCCGCTGTGGCCGCATCCGTCGTCATGATCACACCGTAGCGGCGTAGGAGGGCAGCTCGCGCATGCGCCGCAACGGCGACAGGAAGACCGGCAGGAACGACAGCGCGCCGCCGACCGCCACCACGAGCAGCGTCTGCCGCACGCCGATCATCGAGCCGAGCAGCCCGCCGAGAAAGCCGCCGACCGGCATGGTGCCCCACACCAGAAAGCGCATCGTCGCGTTCATCCGGCCGAGCAGCGCGGGCGGGCACAGCCCCTGCCGGAAGCTGACCTGGGTGATGTTGTAGACGACCACGCACAGCCACATCGCGCCCTGGGCGAAGGCCAGCAACGCCAGCGTCCAGTCGCGCTGCACGAACGGCGCGACGAACCCGAACGGCGCCATCGCCAGCGACGAGATCCAGATCGCCGGGCCCTGCCCGACCCGTTCGGCGAACCGGCGGGCCACGAATGAGCCGGCCAGCCCGCCGATCGCCGAGGTCGAGCCGAGCAGGCCGATCAGGCCGGGGGACAGGCTCAGCTCGCGGGCCAGCAGCACGTAGAACACCGCGGTCGCCATCGAGCCGAACAGGTTCGCCGCACCGGTGCACAGCGCGATCGGACGCAGCAGCGGGTTGCCCACCACGAAGCGCAAACCCTCGCCGATCTCGCGGCGCAGGTTGCGGTCGGGCCGGCGCTCGGGCTTTGCCGGCCTGGTCCTGATGGCGGCCACCCAGGACGCCGACCAGAGAAAGCTGAACGCGTCGAGCAGCACCGCGTACGGCGCGGTCAGCACCTGGATGAGCAGCCCGCCGACGCTCGGCCCGCTGATCTGCATCACCGATTCACTCGCCTGCAGCTTGGCATTGGCCTCCACCAGCTGCTCGCGCTCGACCAGTTGCGGCAGGAAGGACTGGTAGGCCACGTCGAAGAACACCGTGCACACCCCGACCAGCAGCGCGACCACGTACAGCTGCTCCATGCCGAGCACGCCCAGCCACTGCGCGAGCGGCACCGACGCCAGCGCCAGCGCGCGCAGCACGTCGTTGAGGATCAGCACGCTGCGAAACCGCATCCGGTCCACCCAGGCGCCGGCCGGCAGGCCCACCAGCAGGAACGCGGCCATCTCGAACATCACCAGCAGCCCGACCTCGAAGGTGCTTGCCTGCACGATGAGAATCGCGACCAGCGGCAGCGCCAGCTGGCTGATGGTGGAGCCAAACTGGCTGATGCTCTCGCCGATCCACAGCCGCCGGAACTCCGGGTGGTGCCACAGGCCGCCACGCCTGGGGTGGTCGAGGTCAGCGGTCACGTCGCCATCGTGTGCCAAGTGATTGGCATTTGTCAATCACTTGGCTAGAGTCTGGGTCATGGACCAGCGGACACCGGCGACCGACGAGGAGGCCAAGGCGCTGGCCTCGGCGCTGCGGTTGCGCATCCTGCGGATCTGCCTGGGGGAGGGCCACACCAACAAGGAGATCGCCGCGATCCTCGAACGCGACCCGGCCAGCATCCTGCACCACATCCGGACGCTGGTGCGGACCGGCTTCCTGCAACCCCAACCTGAGCGGCGCGGCGCCCGCGGCGCGCGGGAGATCCCTTACCTGGCAACCCGAAAGTCCTGGCAGGTCAGCGCCCCGGCGATCGACCGCTCGCTGCTGAACGCCTTTCTGGAGGAGCTCGCCCTGGTGCCCCGCGAGGAGGTGGAGATCGCCCGGCTCGGCCTGCGACTCGCGCCGGAGCACCTGGCCGACTTCCGCGACCGGCTGCTGAACCTGCTGAACGAGGTCTCAGCGCTGCCCGACGACCCGTCCGCGCCGGCCTGGTCGCTGTTCTACGTGCTGCACCCGGACCCGAACCGCCCCTGAGTCTGAGCTCCGCCGTCAGTCCTAAGCTGGCGACGCCAGAGGAACCAGGGGAGGGGTCGATGCTCTCGCATCCGATTGTGGTGAGCCTGCCGATCGCTGACCGCACGGCGGCTTTCGCCTTCTACCGCGACGGATTGGGCTTCGAGGCGGTGGGCGAGCCGGCCGACGACGGCGTGCCGGAGCCGCTGCAGTTCGAGCTCACCGGCGGCGTCCGGCTGATGCTCGTGCCCACCGGCGGCTTCGGGTGGATCAGCGGAGACCACGAGGTCGCGCCGCCCGGCACCAGCGAATGCGTGCTGATCATCGGAACGGACACCGACGCCGAGGTCGACGAGCTGGTGCGGCGCGCGCAGGGCGCCGGGGCTTCGATCGTCACGGCGCCCGGACCTCAACTCTGGGGGTACGCGGGGGCCTTCGCCGACCTGGACGGCCACGTCTGGATGGTCAGGACGCAGGTGGACTGGTGACTGACCTGCGGGGCTTGCTGCAGAGGCACGTCGACAGTGGATCGGCGCCCGGGCTGGTGGCCCTGGTCGCTCGGGGCGGGGACGTCGACGTGCAGGTGGCCGGTCTGGCCGACGTGCGCAGCGGCGCGCCGATGGCCAGGGACTCGATCTTTCGGATCGCCTCGGTCACCAAGCCGATCATCGCCGCGGCGGCCATGACGCTGGTCGACGACGGCCGGATGGCGCTGGCGGACCCGGTCGCGCAGTGGTTGCCCGAGCTCGGGTCGACGCCGGTGCTGCGCACGCCGGCCAGCCCGGTGGAGGACGTGGTGCCGGCCCGCAAGCCGATGACCGTGTACGACCTGCTCAGCTCGCGCGCCGGGTACGGCTTTCCGTCGGACTTCTCGCTGCCGGTGATGCGACTGCTGCTCGAATTGCAGCCGGGGCCGCAGCCGCGGCTGTTTCCCGCGCCGGACGAGTGGCTGGCCCGGCTGGCCCGCATTCCGCTGCTGAGCCAGCCGGGGGAGAGCTGGTTGTACAACACCAGCTCCGACATCCTCAGCGTGCTGATCGCCAGGGTGGCCGGGCGTCCGTTGCCCGAGTTCCTGGCCGAGCGGCTGTTCGAACCGCTCGGTATGAGCGACACCGGGTTCGAGGTGCCGGCCGACAAGTGGGACCGGTTCGCCAGCCTCTACTGGAGGAATGAGGCGGGCGAGCTCGAACGGATCGAGGATCTCGAGGGGCAATGGCGGGTTGCGCCGGCGTTCCCGTCCGGGGCCGGCGGGCTGGTGTCCACCGTCGATGACGTGCACGCCTTCTTCCGAATGCTGATCAACGACGGAACCGCGGGCGGGCGCCGGCTGCTGTCGGCGGAGTCGGTGCGGATGATGACCACGGATCAGCTGACCGCAGCCCAGCGGGAGGCCGGCGAGCTGTTCCTGGAAGGCCAGGGCTGGGGCTTCGGCGGCTCGGTCGACGTCGAATCCCGCGACCCGTGGAACGTGCCGGGACGTTACGGTTGGATCGGCGGCACCGGAACGGCGGCGCATCTCATCGCCGCCACCGGCGCGATCACGATCCTGCTGACCCAGCAGGAGATGACCAGTCCGTCGCCGCCGCCGGTGATGCGGGACTTCTGGCAGTACGCGGCTACCGAGGGGGCGAGCTGATGACCGGCCTGCGCGACATCCTCGACGAGCACGTCGACAGCGGGCCAGAACCCGGGCTGGTCGCCCTGATCGCCCGGGGCGAGGACGTCGACGTGCAGGTGGCCGGCCTGGTCGACGTGCGGAGTGGCACGCCGATGGCCAGGGACTCGATCTTCCGGATCGCCTCGATCACCAAGCCGATCATCGCCGCGGCGGCCATGACGCTGGTCGATGACGGCCGGATGGCGCTGGGGGACCCGGTCGCCCAGTGGCTGCCCGAGCTCGCGTCCCCGTCGGTGGTGCGCACGCCGGCCAGCCCGGTCGAGGACGTGGTGCCCGCGGTCCGGCCGATCACCGTGGAGCACGTACTCAGCTCACGCGCCGGGTACGGCTACTCGTCGGACTTCTCGCTGCCGGCATTGGAGCCGCTGGCGGACCTGGAGCCGGAGGAGCGGCCGGGACCCTCGTTTCCGGGGCCGGACGAGTGGCTGGCCCGGCTGGCCCGGATTCCGCTGCTGGACCAGCCGGGCGATGCCTGGCTGTACAACACCTGCTACGACATCCTCAGCGTGCTGATCGCCAGGGTCGCCGGGCGCCCGCTGGCCGAGTTCCTGGCCGAGCGGCTGTTCGAACCGCTCGGCATGACCGACACCGGGTTCGAGGTGCCGGCCGGCAAGCTGGACCGATTCACCAGCTATTACCAGGCCAATCCGGCGGGCGAGCTTGAGCTGGTCGAGGGCCCGGACCAGCGATGGAGCAGCCCACCCGTTTTCGCTTCCGGTTCCGGCGGGCTGGTGTCCACCGTCGATGACTGGCACGCCTTCGCCCGGCTGCTGATCAACGGCGGGACGGTTGACGGCCGGCAACTCCTGTCACCGGAGTCGGTGCGAATGATGACCACCGATCACCTGACCGCGGCCCAGCGCGCGGCCGGCGAGATCTTCCTGGAGGGCCAGGGCTGGGGTTACGGCGGCTCGGTCGACATCCAGCCCATCGACCCGTGGAACGTGCCGGGACGTTATGGCTGGATCGGCGGCACCGGGACGGCGGCCTACCTGGTGCCCGCCACCGGCCTCATCACGATCCTGCTCAGCCAGCTGACGTTGTCCGCGCCGACGGCGCCCATCGTGATGCAGGATTTCTGGCGGTACGCGGTTCAGGCCTGAGCAGGCCGGTCAGCTGTCACTGCCGGCTCAGCCGGGCACTTGGCGGTTGCGGCTGCCCGGTTCCGGCGTGTCGACGTAGTCGATGAGCGACTCGACGAGCTCGGTCATGGATGCGTGCATCGGAACCGGTGGGTCCTCGGGTAATGCCGCGTGCATGTCCACCATGTACAGCCCGCCGCCGTCCCGGTCATACCACAGCTCAGCCGGCACGCTGTCCTCCTTGAGCAGCGGGAACCACGCCGCGGGAATGAGGTCGGTCCCACCGATAGCGGCGAGGTCGGCGCGATACCAGTCGTGGATGCGGATGGCGTCGGCCAGGCTGAGGATGTGCCAGTCACCGGGCAGGTAGGTCTCCGGTAGCTCATACACGCCCGGTCCTTCCACGACAGGCGGCGCGTCAGGCGCCTCCGCGCCGTCGTGCCAGGTCCACCAGGCGATCAGGTCGGTGACATCGCCGGCGCCGGTGATGACCCGATCGGCCGGCGCGCCAGGTCGTAGCGCGCCGGCGATCGGTAGCGCAGCCGCAGCGAGTCGCGCGTCCAGCTGCGCGAGCAGTCGCTGCAGCTGCGACGTCATGACAACGCCCGGCCGCAGTGCGCCACAGTCACCGGCAACACTGGTATCGGCACCACCAGGAAGTGGTCCCGGTTGGCCGGGACCGGCGCGGACACCCGCGGGCACGCGCGATAGAACACGTTGAGGCGGGTGCCTTCAAGGCTATTGTCCGACGACGGGATGTACTTCAGTGACGCGCCCGGTCCGGAGGTTGTCGTCGAGTAATACGGGAACTCGTCGCATGCGACCGCCACCCCGTAGTTCTGCTGGGCCGCGGCCTGATCGGCTGCCGTGCACCCCGGCTTGCCCACGTACCAGCCGCGGGCCACGCCCCGCGCCCGCACCTCGGCCGCCGTCGAGTAGGTGAGCGCCATGCGGAGGGGCTGGTCCCGTATCGCGGCGACCTTGTGCTCGGCCGCCGTCTTGACGTCACCGGCCGGGGAGAACATCGGCAACCACTCGCAGGGGTGCACGAACGGCAACGCCAACTTGATCACCCGCAGCACCGGTGATTCGAAACAGTTGCGAACCGCCTCGACCAGCTGCTCCACGGTGACGGCAGCCGCGGACACGACGCCAAGGGTGATGAGGACCCGTGCGATGCGGCGCATCAGCTCCGGGTTGGCTGCCACTCCCGGACCCGCCACCGGCACCGCGATGACCGCCGAAGCGAGCACCTCGCCGAACTCGTCGGCGTTCTTGTCGTCGAGGTCGAGTTGTGCCGCGGCGTCGAAGCAGGCCTTCGCGTCAGCCGTCCATATCGCGCATTCCAGGGCCGTCTGCAGTCGGAGGAAGTCCTCCGACAGGTCACCGTCGTCATCGTCGAAGACGCCCTGCTTTTCCCGCGCCTCCTCGACGACGTCACGCTCCTGGGAGGTGTCATCGACGCAGTCACCGACGCCGAACACGCAGACCCCGAAGCCGTTGTCATCCGGGCGGTCCTGGGCGAGCTGGCGGACCGCGTCGCAGTTCTCCACGCAGTCGCGGTCCTCGTCGTAGGTGACGGGGTTGGCGTTGTAGTAGTGGCGCACGAGCAGGGAGGTGCCGTCCGCCTGCTTCTGCACGTCCAGCCGTTGGCTGATCACCGGCTTCTGGCTGTACCGCGACGGTTGGAACAGCGTGAACGGCGGCAGGTCGAGCCCGTCGATGTCGAGGTCGCTGTCATCGGAGCTCAGCGGATCGGTGCGGTTCAGCAATTCCAGGTTGTCGTCCAGACCGTCGCCGTCAGTGTCCTTCTTGGTGGGGTCGGCGACCATCTTGTAATAGGTGGTCAGGCCTTGGTCCACCAGGAAGTCGTAATTCTGCGCCAGCACGGGGTCGTCGCGCAGCGGTGTCGCGACCAGTTCGTAGCCGTCCTGAAGCGTGTCACCGTCGGAGTCGGCGTTGTTCGGATCCGTGGTGATGAAGTCCGACGCCGTCGGCAGGAAGAGCTGGATCAGCCCGGTGAGCGGAGTGAACGCGCCATTGCGCTCGACGCAGTCGGAGATCTTGTCGCCGTCGGTGTCGAGGTCACCGCCGATGATGTCGCCTGCCAACTGGCGGTACAGCTCCGGCAGCTGCGCGGGATCGGTGATGCCCCGGTAGCTTCCGCCGGTTCCGCTCGCGATCGACTGCAGCAACGTGGTGTCGGTGTCTGACCCCAGCCCGACCGTGTGGATCTCGACCGCGTTGTTCGCTGCCGCCGTGGTCAGGGCCGGGTCATACGAGCTCACGCCGTCGGTCAGCAACACGGCGATGCGGGCCCGCGATCCACCGCCGTTGTTCGCAAGCAGTTGCGTCGCGCTGCGCACCCCGGCGCCGATGTCGGTGCCACCGTTGGCGTCACGTCCTCGTTCCAACGCCGCTTTGATTGCGGAGATGCCTCCGGACGTCCCTGTCGAGGTCAGCCCGATATCGGTGGTGGCGAAGTTGTCGAAGGTGACCACCGCCGCGCGGTCGTTCGCCCCCATCGCGTCGACGAAGGCAGCGGCGCCGTCTACCCGCAGGCCGCTGGGATCGTTCCAGCTCATGGACCCGCTCGTGTCGATCACGAACACGACGTCGAATCCGCCGTTGCCGCCGGGCGGACCGCCCGTGCAGCGCAGTGGCGTCTTCTTGAAGACCTGTTCCCAGCCCCACGAGTCATTGACACCCAGGACGGCATAGACGGAGAAGTGTTCCAGGTGCGCGGTCACCGTGTGCTTGACCGGGTCCACCTGTTGGGCTCCTGGCACCGGGATCCAGAACTGTCGCTCGGGGTCGAACGTCCAGATTCGCGCGTCGCTGGCGGGCACCTGCAGGCGGCTCTCGGAGTACGGCAGCGTCAAGGTCGCGCCGTTGATCTTCTTCGCATCCGATGGCACCCGGATGTCGAACGCCGGCCCTGCCAGCACCGGCAGGATGCCCTGCATGTAAGCGCGGGCCGGCGAGATCTCCACGTCCCACGGGTAGATGCCACCAGCGCTGTCGACGGTGAGCGAGACGCCAGGAAACGAGTCGTCGATCGTGAACGTGAGCGGCCCGGCCTGCGGGGTAGCAATGACGAGCGGGTTTCCCAGCGGGTCCAGGACCTCTTTGCCCTGCTCACAGCCGGTGTTGTTCTCGCCATTCAGGCAGACATCCGTGCCCGCCGCCGCGTCAAGAACGTCGGTGTCAGGTCCACCGTCCAGGGTGTCGTCCCCGGCGCCGGCGGAGAGGTCGTCCTCGCCCGGCCCGCCCCGCATGCGGTCGTTGCCGTCCGACGCCGTGAGCTTGTCGTTTCCAGCGCCGCCGTCGAGCGAGTCATTGCCCGCACCGCCTGTCAGCGTGTCGGTTCCGTCCTCGCCGTAGAGGCTGTCGTCGCCGTCGGCGCCGTCGATCACGTCGTTTCCAGCGCCGCCGAAGGCCTGGTCATTGCCGGTGCCGCTCGAGAGTTGGTCCGCTCCGTCACCGCCGTCGACGATGTCGTTACCGCCCCTGCCGTCCAAGCTGTCGTTGCCACCGAGGCCACAGATCACGTCGTCACCCGAGGTGCCGCTCAGCTTGTCGTTGCCTGCGGTCCCGTAGATCACGCCGGGTTGGCCAGGTTCACACAGCGAGCTGGCCGGGCCCGCAGGGGCGCCTTCGGCGCCTGCGCCGGTCGGGCCGGCCACCACGAGCAGGCCGGTGAGGACAGCGGCCGCCGTCCCGATGGCAACCGTGCGTGTCCTCCGAGACCATCGGCTCACGCTGCGGGAAGTAACCCGGGATACAAATGTGCGCATAGTTCGGCCCCCCAAGCCGTCGCGGCCCGGCTGGCCGCGCACCACTGCTAAACATCGTCATTACACAGGCGAAACGGCTGTAAATTAACATGCTGAAACGAGCCCGGCAAGCAATTGGGGGAAAGCGGTCAATTATGTCGGGAGGCCCTTATCACGATGAAGATCAACAGAGCCGGCTTGCCTTCATAACTCCGGAGCTTGTCTGAGAACCGCGTCGAACGTCTACCGGACCTTCAAGGCCTCGATCCGATCAGGTGCGCCAGGTGTCCTCTAACCAAGAGGGGACTTATCTTCATTTCAAGGGCAGGCGTACCAATCAAGGGCAGGCGTACCAAAGATCAGAATGACATAATGTCGATTATCGGCATTTTCTGAACTGGCTGCGGATGAGCGCGGGCCGGTATTGTTGCGCGCCACAAAATTTGGAGTGGAAACGACACCAAAACTGGAGTGCGGCGACACGAAATCTGAAGTAGCTGCTGGCACGGGTGGGCTCCACCGCCGCGACGATCCCTGCGTGAACTCATTCATCCATCGGCGCGTCCGGCGAAAACGCGTTCGGGCATATCCTCAGCACCATGAAATTGGCCTTGGCAGTCGCGGTACCCGTAGCAGGGGGTGTCCGCCGCCGCGGTATCCGCCGGCGCTGAGCTATACGTCTGGCTGCAGAAGAATCGGCGACCACCATGGCGTGTACCGTCGGACGGGCCGATCGACGAAACTGATCTTCGGCCCTCCTTACGATTTTACTGGTACGTGCGCGGATCTGGGGCCTGACCACTGTCCAGCGGATCGGCCAGCCCCTCACCGGCCACTAGCAGCGGCTTGGGCCGCAGTAAGCGCCTTCGCGCAGGAAGCATCGGGGGCTTAATCTACCGGCCGGGACAACCGATCAGGGCTTGGAAGATTTTTCATTATTCTGCCCAAGCCCCGAAATGGAGCCTCGGATGACTGCCGACCTGTGGCATGTAACGCTGACCTACCTGTTGTTCAATCTGCTGGGCAACACAATTTCGCTCTGCGCGAAGCCGCTTGTAACCTTAATCGGCCACCGCGATTACATCTTTCCCGGCAAGGACATCGCTGACCTAGCGTTGCAGAGGGCGGCGGCCTTGACGACCGACCCGAGGCAAGTCGATCTTCTGCAAGTTGCTCGTGAGGGGAACCTGCAGAGCAAGATTGCGGCAGCAGCGGACAGTCGCGTGAGCATCGCGAAATGGGCGGACTGGGTAAATCAGATCGGACTGATGTTCCGGTGGTGCGGGGCGTTCGTCGCCCTCTCCGTCGCCCTCCTCAATCATATCCTCAGTACGCGATCGTGACGTTCAGCTCTCCCCGCGCACTGAAGTGCGGTGTGCCGAGGGCATCGAGGCGATCTTGCGGAGTTCGGCCGCTTTCCCAGACCTTGGACGCACCCCCCCCGCACCCCAGCCGCCGGCCGCTGCCTGCAGCGATGTCCTTAGCGAGCTCAGCTTGCTGAGTCTGCTTACCCTCAGGGTCTGAGGCCGTCAGCGGCAACTGAGCCTTCCAGTCCAGATCGCCGCGCTCTTCGACCCCGACCTCACAGGCCCTCAAAATCATCGCGAAACTCAAACCCGGTCTATCTTCCTGGCTGACGTGGCGAGGATGACACCGGCGGAAGCGACGGCTGTCAATGTCCTGGCCTCTTACCTAGCTGGTGCGGGCCAGGACCTGCCGATCGAGGTGGTGCGCGCCTTGGAGACATTGGCCAGCCGTGCGCACAACCGCTTGCAGACCGGCTGGGATGAAACCGCCGTACAACGCCAGTGGCCGCACGCCTACCAATCTGGCGACCCGGTGTGACCACGCCACCGTCGGGACGATTGTGGTAGCCATCCGTCGCACCGGCGCTGTCAAGCTCTCGCCTTATGCCGAAAGGCAGGTCAGTCCTGCGCCGGCTGCTGCTCGTCTCCCTCTCCGGCGACCGAACCGGCCCGTGGGCTATGTCCACAAGCGGCGCAGTCCATGTAGTAAGGGCTGCCGCAAGCGCACTGCGTGATGAGCTGATCCTCGGGACAGTCACAGACTCCCCGGCAGTTGCTGCACATAGCACTATCCCCGTCCTGTGAGGTGCGATCAGCCGACCGCTAGGTATGTGGCGATCATGATCGCGGGTACGGAGGCTTAACTCAATACCAACCAAGATTTTTTTCTGGGACCCCAATCAGGTGAGCCGATGGCTGTCGGGCCGGTACAGCTTCAACCGCGCGATCACACTCGCGGTCATGCGACGTCCTCGCGTCGCGGGTACGAATCCTGCGTGCCGCGGCGCCCCACCGAGAACGCTGCGGCGTCGTTGGCGAATCGTACGGCGTCGGGCAGCGCGTCACCGTGAGCGATCCGGGCGGCGAGAGCGCCGACGAAGGCGTCCCCCGCGCCCGTCGTGTCCACGACCGGCACGGCACGCCCGCGGACGTGCTCGGGCAGGCCGCCCGACTCGGCGAACACCGCGCCGCGCGCGCCGAGGGTGAGGACGACCGACCGCACACCCAGCGCCAGCAACTCGGCAGCGACCTCGGCGCCATCACGGTCAGCCGGGTAGCCGCCCAGGAGCATCGCGGCTTCGTTCTCGTTGACCACGAGCGGATCGGCCGCGGCAAGGACCTCAGGCGCGAGGGCCGCGGCGGGTGCTGCGTTGAGGATGACCCGCACACCCCGAGCGACGGCTGCCGAGGCGGCGTACCCGACGGTCTCCACCGGCAGCTCGAGCTGCAGCACGAGCACCGCCGCACCGGACCACACGTCCGAGACCTCGTCGACGAGCGCGGTGGTCACCGAGGCATTCGCGCCGGCCGAGACGACGATGGAGTTCTCGCCGTCCGGCGTGAGCAGGATGACGGCAGTAGCCGTCGGTGCGGCGACCCTCCGCACGCCGGACACGTCGACGCCGCTCCGGACGAGGGACGCGGTCACGACGTCACCGAAGCTGTCGACTCCGATGCACCCGATGAAGCTGACGGCCGAGCCGAGCCGCGCCGCGGCGACGGCTTGATTCGCGCCCTTGCCGCCAGGGTGACTCTCCGTCGACGCGGCGAGAACCGTCTCACCGGGCGCCGGGCGGTGCGAGATCCCCAGCACCAGGTCGAAATTCGCCGATCCGATCACCGCGACTCGGCCGAGCGCACCGCCAGCTGACGACATCCTGCTCATCACCACCTCTTGGCCTGCGTGCTACTCGCCGGGGTAGCGGACGCCGATCGCGGCGCGTACGGCGTCCATGGTCGCCATCACCGCGATCGAGTCCTCCGGCGTCATGAGCGGACTGGCTGTCTGCCCCGATGACAGCAGTCGCTCGACCTCCGCTGCCTGGTACTGCATCCCCCGGCCGCTGACCGGCTGATCGAAGCGCTCCACGACCTCGCCATCGGCATTGCGCACCGTCACCGTTGCCGGCGTGTACCAGATCGCGTCGATGTCGATGCGCCCCGCGGTGCCGATCACCACCGCGGTGTTGGGTCCGCGCATCTGGCTCGAGGAGTACGACGTGGAGAGCGCGGAGCCCTCGTGGCGCAGGATGGTCGCGACCGACGCGTCGACACCCGTCTCCTTCAGCGTGCCGCGAGCGGTGATCTCGACGGGCGGGCCGAGTATGTCGTGCGCGAAGGACAGCGGGTAGACGCCGAGGTCCAGCAGCGCGCCGCCGGCGAGGTGTGGGTTGTTCAGCCGGTGTGCGGGATCGGCCGGCAGCCGCTGGGTGTGGTCGGCGTGCAGGTGACGAACCTCGCCCAGCCGACCGCTGCCGAGGACCGAGCGCACGAACGTCATGTGCGGCAGGAACCGCGTCCACATGGCTTCCAGAACCAGGAGCCCGCGGCTGCGGGCGGCTTCGACGACTGTGCGTGCCTCGCCGGCGTTGACGGCGAACGCCTTCTCCACCAGTACGTGCTTGCCGGCCTCGAGCGCTGCGAGCGCGTTGGCGGCGTGGAAGTTGTGCGGCGTCGCGACGTAGACGACGTCGACGTCGGGGTCGCCTACGAGGTCCTCGTATGACGGGTGCGCGCGGTCGATGCCGAACTCGCCTGCGAAGGCGCGGGCGCTGTCCGCGGACCGCGAGCCGACCGCCGTGACGCGATGGCCGTGCGCGAGCAGATCGCGGGTGAACGACCGAGCGATGCCGCCGGTGGCCAGGATCCCCCACCGGATGCTGCCGTCCGACACCGGCGCCGGTTCCGCTGGCGTCACGACGACGCGCCGTAGTCGAGCACTATCTGCAGCGCGTCCTGCGGCGCGGAGTCGAGCAGCTCGAACGCCGCAGGCGCGTCGCTGTCTGGCACGACATGCGACACCAGCTCCGTCAGCTTCAGGGCCCCCGCGCCTTGCAGAGCCAGGACCGTCCTCGACATCCGCAGCTCGTCCCACCGGTGTCGCAGGTGCGGCGCGACGCCGTAGATCTGCGAACCGACGATGCTCACCCGGTTGTGATGGAACTCCTCGCCGAGGCGCAGCGCCGCCGCGGGCCCCTGGAAGAACCCGGACGCCACCACGCGGGAGCTGAAGCCGACGGTGCGGATGGCCTCGCTGAGCGCCTCGTAGCTCCCGCTCATCTCGATGACGACGTCCGCGCCGCGGTTGCCGGTAGCCGCTCGCACCACGGCTGCCACGTCGTCGCTTCGCGGGTCGAGCGTCGCGGCAGCGCCGAGCCGGTCGGCCAGCGAACGGCGCGAGGCCAAGGGGTCGACGACTGTCACAGAACCGCCGTTGAGCCGGGAGAGCTGGGCGACGATCTGGCCCGGGACGCCGGCGCCGAACACCACGACCGTCTCGCCGACGTGGATGTCGGCATCGAGAACAGCGTTCATCGCGATCGCGCCGATCTTGGCGAAGACCGCTGTGATCGGCTTCGAGTCCCGCGGCAGCAGCCGAGCGCGTGCGTACTCGGCCGGCCGCACCGCCAGTGACCGGTGGCCCCACGCCCCCCACACCAGGCGCCCGACCAGGTCCGCGTCACCGTCGGACCCGGCGGTGACGACCCGGCCGACCTCTTCGTAGCCCCAGCCGTCGACGGGGTAGGCCATCGACGAGTCACCCGGCACGAAGAGCAGGCGTGCGGCGTCCCATCGCTTGGCCAGGTAAGGATTGCTGCCCCGGTAGGCGGTGAGCTCGGTGCCGGCCGAGATGCCGGAGTAGGTCGTCTCGAGCAGCACCTCACCGGGACCAGGCTCGGGGTCCTCGAACTCGACGACCTCGGCCTTGCCCGGAGCCGGGAACCGAACCATCCGCGCCATGGCCCTCACCGCCCCCGCGAGTCGGTGGCGTCGTCGACCAGGCGGAAGAGCAGCGCCTGCTCCGGGTACAACATCGGCGCCTGCAGCCCTACGTCCTGAAGGAGTCGCCCGGCCACCACGGGAGGCCTGTTCCACCATGATGGAAAGCCGCTGCGCGAGCGCACCATCGAACCCGCCGACAGCTCGATCGGCTCGACCCGGTACCCGCGACGGGGGTCCAGGCCCGGCAAGCGCATCCGGCCCGGCTGCGCCGCGACACAGCTGTCCATGGCGACGAAGGCGAACAGCGCGCGGGACCTGTCAGGGCTGACGACACCGTGCGCCCAGTACGCCTCGTCGGGGTAGTCACACCTCACGACCGTGCCGGTGGAGATGAGCTCGCGCTCCTGCTTGTAGAGCGACACCCAGGCGGTCAGCTCTTCGAGCTCGTCGGCGGACGCGCGGCGCAGGTCCCACTCGATCCCGAAGTGCCCGAACAGCGCCGTTGCGGCGCGGAAGGCCAGCGAGTGCGTACGGCGCGTGGTGTGCGCGGTGGGGGCGCCGACGTGGCTGCCGATGAGCTCCGGCGGGAGCAGTTGCCCCGTCCAACGCTGGATTCGCTGACGTTCGAGCGCGTCTATGCAGTCACTGGCCCAGACCCGGTCCGTCCGCTGCAGCACCTCGAGGTCGACGCGACCCCCGCCAGAGGAGCAGGACTCGATCTCGAGCCCCGGGTGCCGGCGCCGAAGCTCGTCCATCAGGGCGTACGCCGCCAGCGTCTGGGCGTGCACCCGGGGTTCACCCGTCCTGCGGTCGCCCGCCTCGGCGAGGTCGCGGTTGTGATCCCACTTCACATAGTCGATGGAGTGCTCCTGGATCAGCGCGCTCATCGCTTCGAGGACGTAGGAGAAGGCTTCGGGCACGGTGAGGTTGAGGACCTGCTGATGGCGGCCCGCGAGCGGCAACCGCTCCCCCGACGCCAGGATCCACTCCGGATGCTCGCGTGCGACCTCGGAGTCCTCGTTCACCATCTCCGGTTCGAACCACAGCCCGAACTCCATACCGAAGCCCCGCACCGCCTGCACCAGCGGCGCCAGCCCGGCGGGCCAGACCTCGGGGTCGACGCGCCAGTCACCCAGCCCGGCATTGTCGTCGCGCCGCCCGAGGAACCACCCGTCGTCGAGGACGAAGCGTTCGGCGCCTACCTGCGCCCCGAGCTTGGCAAGCTGCTCGAGCGCCTCGAGGTCGTGGTCGAAGTAGACGGCCTCCCACGTGTTCAGCACGACGGGACGCGGTGACGCGGGGTGGGTCGCGCGCGAGCGCAGCTCGGTGTGGAACGCCGCGGCGACGGCGTCCAGGCCGGTGCCGTACGCGCCGTAGAGCCAGGGCGTCGGGTAGGTCTCACCCGGGGCGAGGATCACCTCACCGGGCAGCAGCAGCTCGCCGCCGCCGAGCACCGCGACGCCGCTGAGCCCCAGCTCTGCGAACGTCGCGTGGTTGCCGCTCCAGGCCGTGTGGACAGCCCACACCTCACCGTGGCCGAAACCGAAGCCGGACGAGCCCGCAGCGAGGACGAAGGCGGCGTCGGAGCCGGTGCGGCCCCGTCGTCCCTCGCGCAGGTGGGTGCCCACGCGCATCGCGTGCCGCTGCGGTGTGCGCTCGCGCAGGTGGCGCCCGGTGAAGTCGAGGATCTCGCGGGCTTCGGACGGCACGGGCAGCACCATCCGCAGGCCGTTCACGGTGTAGGCCCCCGTCGCGGCGGTGTTGGTGATCGACGCGCGCAGGCGCAGCACGCCGTTGCCGGACAGCTCGATCGACGTCGTCAGCGCCAGCCCGGCGTCGGATTCCACGGCCCGCGTGGTCAGGACCTGTCCACGATCGGGCTCCCCCGCGAGCTCGTGCCCGCTGCTGGTGAAACGTGTCGTGAACGTCGTGCCGTCACGGTGCCCGTCGAGGCCGGGTGTCCCCATCCAACCCGCCGACTGCTCCGGCAGGACGGCGGGCAGCCGCCGGCTCCCGGTGAGCGCGTCGGCCGCGTGCTGGTCCTCGGTCAGACCCGCGAGGAACTCGGAGTCCGACGAAGTGCGCTCCAGACGCGGCCCCCAGTGAAGGACCCGCGGGACCCCGCCCGTGACGTCGACCGCGACCGACGTCGAACCTCCGGTCAGCACCAGGACCGACTCGTCGCGAGTCGTTGCGGGCACCCTCATGATGCTGTCCTCTTGGCCGAGTAGGTTTCAGTACGAAATTAATCCGGCACAGCATGGCACAGGTCCACGGCGCGATCGAGCCCGCTGCCGGTCGATTCCGGTGCGGGGACGGGACGGAAGGAGGCACACGTGGAGCTGCGCCCGGCCGCTCGGACGGTCGCTGTCGACGTGCTCGTCAACGGAGCCCAGTCGCGCAGCCAGCTGGCCAAGAAAATGGGGCTGTCCCCCGCCACCCTGACGCGCATCGTCCGGCCACTGCTCGACACCGGGGTGCTGGTCGAGAGCGGCGCCATCCGCACGCCCGGCAGGGGAAGGTCGTCGCTCCCGCTCGACGTGGTCGCCGACGACTATCGCTTCATCGGGGTCAAGCTGACGACCGACTCGATCTACGCGGTCGTCACCGACCTGCGCGCTCAGATCCTCGCGGTCGAGACCGTCGCAGAACCGTCGCTCGAGGTGCCCGAGGTCGTCGGAGCCGTCGCGGGAGTCGTCGCGCGCCTGTCCGCGCGCGCCGGCCGCCCTGTCGACGCTGTAGGCGTGACCGTCGGCGGCAGGGTCGACAACGGCGAGGTGGTGGCCGACTCGCCTTACCTGCACTGGCGCGACGTGCCGTTCCGCACGCTGCTGGCGCGCGAAGTGCCGGTCCCGCTGTACCTGGCCAACGACGTGATCGGTCTCACGATGGCTCAGCAGTGGTTCGGGTACGGCCGCACGCATGCCCACTTCGCGCTGCTGACGGTCGGCGCGGGGATCGGGTACGGCCTGGTCATCGACCACCAGGTGGTGCCGACACGCGCCAGCCCGGTGAGTCACCTGCCGGTGGACCCCTACGGGCCCGTGTGCGCCCGAGGTCACCGCGGCTGCCTGACCGCCTACGTCACATCCGGCGCCATGACGGCCCACGTCGCGCAGGCGCACGGCCGGCGACTGACCTACGACCAGGTGCTCAGGCTGGCCCGCGACGGCGACCCCGCGGCGCTGCGCGTCGTGCGGGAGGCCGCCCACGCGCTCGGTCGCACCGTCGCGGCGATCACCGCCTTCACCGGCGTCGAGCGGATCATCGTTTCTGGCGAGGGCGTCGGCCTGGCAGACGTGGCGCCGGGCGGCTTGCGCGATGGCCGCCTGGAGCACGCCGCCGGGGACAGCGCCGCGATCGAGCCCATCATCGACCGGATGAACTTCACCGAATGGGCACGGGGCGCGGCGGTTGCGGCGATCCAGAGTCAATTCCCGGCGCGTCGACGTCCTATCGCTTGACACTAATGCTTGCGCGGTGAAAAGTGGCCGCGTCACGTGGCCAGCACGTGCGCACCGCGAGCGAAGGGACCGGCCATGCGTCTGTCACCGTCCAGGATCGCGGCAGCTGCCGCGTGTGTGCTCCTCACGGCCTGCACCGGCCAGACGATCGAACCGACTCAGGACAAGTCTGACGCGCCGGCCGGCAAGGGGACCTCGATCCGCTGGCTGATCGAGGAGCCCGAGGACGCGGCCGCGCTCAAGGCGCTGAAGGATCACGTCGCGACCTTCGAGAAGCAATCCGGGATCAAGGTCGAGACGACCACCCTGCCGTTCGACACCATGCGGACCGTGCTTCAGACGCAGCTGCGCTCGGGCGAAGGGCCGGACGTCTTCAACTGGGGGTCGGGCCCCAGCTTCGGCGGCGCGCTGATCGAAGCCGGACTGGTCGCCGACATCAGCGACGCCTACGACAAGCACGGGTGGAAGATCTACGACTTCGCCAAGGAGCGGGTGACCGCGAACGGCAAGGTGTACGGCATCCCCGGCGAGATGGAGACCATCGGGCTGTTCTACAACAAGGACGTCTTCACCAAGCTCGGTATCCAGGAGCCGAAGAGCCTGGACGATCTGCGCGCGGCTGCCGACAAGGTGCGCGCGAGCGGCATGGTCCCCTTGGCAGTCGGCAACAAGGAAGGCTGGGAGGGCGGCCACCTGCTGAGCATGGCGCTGTCCAGTGACGTGGGGTCCGAGAGCGTGGAGTCGATGTTCGGCGGCGAGAAGTCGTGGAACTCCCCCGAGGTCGTGTCGGCGTTCGGGCTGTGGAAGGACTTCAACGACAAGGGCCTGCTGCCGAAGTCGCCGACCTCCGTCGACTACGACACCTCGACGTCGCTGTACTTCTCCGGCAAGGCCGCGATGATTCCGACCGGCAGCTGGTTGGTCGGTGAGATCGACGACAACGCCAAGTTCGAGAGCGGCTACATCCCCTTCCCCGCGCCCGACGGCCCGGGAATCTTCACCGGCGGCCTCGGTTCCGGCCCGTTCGTCTCGGCGACGACCAAGAAGAAGGACGCGGCGATCCAGTTCCTCAACTTCCTCGCCTCGGAAGATCACGGCCGCTGGACGGTCGAGAACCTCCACACGATTCCCGCACAGCCGATCAAGGCCGAGGGGCTGGAGGTCTCCCCGTTGTTCGCCCAGGTGTTGCAGGACACCGCGAAGTTCTCCGAAGGCGGCGACTTCGGCCACAACATCGACGTGATGGTGAGCGACGCGGTCAACAAGGCGATGTACGACGGGATGCAGGGCGTGATGACCGGTCAGCGCACGCCGGAGGCAGCGGCGGCCGCGATGGAGAAGGCAGCGAAGAAGTAGCGTCGGGCCGACGCGGAGATCTCGACGTGACGATTCAGGCACCCACCGGCGCGCCGGCCGTCGCAGCTCCTCCTGGGGTGCGACGCCGGCGGTGGCGGCAGCCCGCGATCCGGTCCGAGGCTCCGCCAGTCACCCGCAAGGCTCAGGCCCGGCTGGGGATCGCCCTCGTGACGCCGTTGCTGGTCATGGTGGCCGTCTTCCTGCTGTTCCCGATGATGAACGCGGTGTACTACGTGTTCGTCGATTTCGACGGTCTCGATCCCAGCCCGCCCTGGGTCGGCTTCTCGAACTTCACCGAGCTCGCGGCGGATCCCGACGTGTGGGCGGCCTTCAAGAACAACGTGATCTGGATCGTCGGCGGGACCATCTCTCCGCTCGTCCTGGGGCTCGGGCTCGCCCTGCTGGTGTGGAAGCTCGAGCGTGGCAGCGTGTGGTACCGCATGGCGTTCTTCCTCCCGTACGTGCTGCCACCGGTGGCGATCGGCGTCGTGTGGAGCTGGATCTACGAACCCTCGCGTGGATGGCTGAACCGCGCGTTGGAGGCAGTCGGGCTCGGCTCGTGGACGACCGGCTGGCTCGGCAACCCCTCGACCGCTCTCTACGCCGTCCTCGGCACGGCGATCTGGGCTGCCATGGGATTCGTCTTCGTGATCATCCTCGCCGCCCTCCGCAACGTGAACGCCGACCTTGTCGACGCCTCGCGCCTCGACGGCGCCAACGCCGCGCAGCGGCTGCGCTACGTGATCCTGCCGCAGATCATGCCGGTGTTCATCATGGTCGCGACCCTCACGTTGATCGGCGGTTTCAGCGTCTTCGACATCATCTTCGTCATGACCGGTGGCGGGCCGGCGGGCGCCACCGACGTACTCGGCACCTACGCCTACAAAAGCGCGTTCCAGCTGAACCGGATCAGCTACGGGACCACCCTCGCGCTGATCATCACCGTGATGGCCGTGCCGTTCGCGATCGTGATGAACCGGCTGCAGCGCAAGCTGTCACTGCAGGGGATGGGCGCATGAGACACGCGACTCGCAGCTCGCGGATGGTGGGCAGGCATGTGCTGCTCATCGCGATCTCGCTACTGGTGCTCTTCCCGCTCGTCCTGACGGTCTCCACTGCCTTCAAGACCAGCGAGGACGTCAAGGTCAACCCGTTCGGGCTGTTCTCGTCCTTCTCCACCGAGAACCTCGTCACGGCCTGGACGGTCGGAGAGTTCGGCAAGTACGTCGTGAACTCGCTACTGCTCACCGTGCCGAGCACGGCCCTGGTGGTCGTGCTCTCGACGATGGGCGGCTACGCCTTCGCGCGGCTGCCCTTCCCTGGGCGGGGCATCGCCTTCTACCTCGTGATTCTCGGGCTCCTGGTTCCGTTCTTCACCTACATGATCCCGCTGTACTTCCAGCTGCGGTCGATGCGCCTGCTGGACACCCTGCTCGGGGTGAATCTCGTGCTTGCCAGCACCGGGCTGGCGTTCGGCACGTTCTTCATGCGCGCCTTCTTCCTCGACCTGCCGAATGAGCTGGACCAATCGGCGCGTCTGGACGGGGCTTCGGAGCTGCAGATCTTCCTGCGGGTGATGCTGCCCCTGGTCCTACCCGGCGTCGGCGCCCTCACGGTCTTCACGTTCCTGCAGAACTGGAACAACTTCCTGGTCCCCCTCCTCTACCTGCCGACCGCGCAGTACCGCCCGCTCACGACGGGGCTCTACCTCTTCCTCGGGGGGCGTTCGGTCGACATCGGGCCACTCGCGGCGGGGACGCTGATCACGATCCTGCCCGTCATGGTGCTCTACGTCGCTCTCCAGAAGCATGTGACGCAAGGCTTCCTCTCCGGGGCCGTGAAGGGTTGAGCAACGCACCGCCACGCCGACGTCAGGACGGACAGTGCACGACGTACTCGATCCCCGCGATCTGATCCCCGACGAGGCGGAGCAGCTCGCGCACAGCGGGTATCCCGTGGGCGTCCTCGAATCCGACGCGCGCGACGCGGTTGCCGCGAAGGACTTACCCCGCTTGGCAGCGGTGTCCGCGCGCCTGGGCGAGCTGCAGCGCGCAGCGGACTGGGGCCATGAAGAGCCCGAGGATGACCGGGCTCTACTGGAGATCGCGGGCAGCGCCCGGCCCGTCGCCGTCACGGCGGAGGAGCTGCCCGGCCGAGTGCGCGGTGCGTGGCTCGGCAGGGCGGTCGGCAACACCTTGGGAAAGCCCATCGAGGGCCTGACCCGCTCGCAGGTGGAGATCTACCTGCGAGCTGTGGACCATTGGCCGCTACGGGGCTACCTCCCGCTGCTCGACCCGCTACCCGAGGCAGTGCCCGCGCTGCATCCCTGCGCGCCGCTCGCCTGTGCCGGCCGGTTCGTCGACGTCCCACGCGACGACGACCTCGACTGGACGATCCTCGCCCTGCACATCCTCGAGGCGCACGGCCGCGAGTTCACCACCGAGCAGGTGGCGGCCGCCTGGCTGGACCGCGTGCCGTTCACGCAGACCCACACCGCCGAGCGGGCGGCATACCGCAACTTGATCCACGGGCTCAGCCCGCCCGCGACGGCGACGCACGACAACCCCTATCGCGAGTGGATCGGCGCGCTCATCCGCGGCGACGCCTATGGCTACGTCTGTCCGGGCGATCCAGCCGAAGCCGCGGGCATGGCACTCGCGGACGCCCGCCTGAGCCACACCGCGAACGGCAAGTACGGCGAGATGTGGGCGGCCGCGCTCGTCGCGTCGGCGCTCGCAGTGTCGAGCGCCCGCGAAGCGCTCACGCTCGCGCACGCGGTCCTGCCGCCTCGGTCGCGCCTCGCGCACGCGCTCGACGCCGTCCTGGCCCTGCACCTCGACGGCGCGAGTCACACCGCCGCGCTCGACTGGGTCGATGAGGCCCTCGGCTTCTACCCCTGGGTGCACACCGTCAACAACGCCGCCCTCATCGCCATCGGGCTGCTGTGGGGCTCCGACTTCATCGACGCCGTCGGGATCACCCTCTCGGGCGGGCGTGACACCGACTCGAACGGTGCGACCGTGGGCAGCGTCTTCGGGGCCCTGCACGCGGCCGGCGCCGTTCCCGTCGAGCTCGTCGGCACAACACACGTGCGGGTCCGCAGCGCGGTGCATGGCTTCGACGGCATCAGCATCGACGAGCTCGCCGCACGCACGCTCCGTCTTGTGCGGACGCGCGCCGCGTCGGCCACCGACGGGCTCTTGTGACGTCACGGGTCTTCACCGGGAAACCGTCCCTTGTCGGGCACCGTGGAATGGGCAGGGGGGTCGTCGACGGTCATGTGGAGAACACCCTCGAAAGCTTCCTGGCCGCCGTCGCCACCGGGGTTGACTGGGTGGAGGCCGATGTCGGCCGCACGGCTGACGATCAGCTGTTCGTCCTGCACGACTCCGCACTCGCCAAGGGCGTGCTCCTCGGCGAGGCCACCGCGCGAACGGCCGTCGAGCACGGCGCAGTCCGCGTCACCGAGCTGCTCGACGTCCTGCCGCCCGCCGTCGGCGTCATGTTCGACGTCAAGTCCTCGATGCACGACGCCCGGCGTTCCCCGACGTCGACGACGGCGGCCATGCTCGCTCGGACGTGCTCTGAGGCCCTGCGCGACCGGGCGGCGGTAGCACTGTCCTTCGATCCCGCAGCACTGCGCCACATGCGCGAGGAGCTGCCGAGCCTGCCGCTCGGGCTGCTCACGTGGCTGCACTTCCCGATCGGCCAGGCGGTGGCCGCGGCCGCTCACCTCGACGTACAGGTGTTGGCGGTTCACGCCGGCTCTCTGTGGCGCAACGCCATGAACGGCCGCAACGACGTCCCGTCGGTCCAACGCGTCGTCGACTTCGTGCATGACGCCGACCGGGAGCTTGCCGTGTGGTGCCCGTCGGAGCGTCGCGCGAAGATCCTGGTCGACGCGGGTGCGGACGCTCTCGTGGTCGACAATGTGCCCCGCCATGCGCGAGCGGTGTCGCAGGTCAACGCCGGCCGGCTGGTGGACGACCGGTGAGGTCGTTATGTACTCAGGCGATCCGCCTGTGAGGGGCGCTCGCAGTAGACAACCGGCGGGCCGGCCGCCAACTCGGGCTTTGCCGGCTTGTCGGCACGCGCCGGCTCAGCTGTTGAGCCGGTAGGCGGTTCGACCGGCCACCACCATGCAGAAGTCCACCGTCGGGCAGGACACGTGGGATCCGAAGATGGACACGTCGGTGCTGGCTATCGGCATGCTCCACTCGGCGCCGTCCCAGACGCTGAGCTGGTTCTCATCGGCCACGACGCAGGCGAAGGCGGCCGGGCACGACACGCTCGACAGATAGTGGTTGACAGGTGTTGGCGCACGCCTCCAGTCGACGCCGTCCCAGACGGAGGACGACAGCATGCTCGCGGACTGGCAGAAGGTCGAGGACACGCACGAGACGGGGACCGGGTAGGGAGCCGAAGCACCTGAGCCGATTCGCGACCAGTGTGAACCATCCCACTGGAGCCAGTCGGACGAGTCCCCCGCCGTTGACACGCAGAACGAGGCGGTCGGGCAGGACACTGTGGGTTTTGCCTGGCTGAGTGCCGTGCCGGTGTCCCAACCGGCGCCGTTGAAGACGTATGCCGTTGCCCAGCTGATGTGATGGCTCATCGCCACGCAGAAGCTGGCGCTGGCGCAGGAGATCGACCGGAGGTCGTCGTCCTCTGGGTTGACGACGACAGGCGCCGACCATTGCGAGCCGTCATAGGTTGACACCGAAGCTCCCCCGTGCCCTATGCCCATGCAGAAGGTCGGGCTCGTGCACGACACCGCGACTACCCCAGCCTGCGGGTCCAACCCGGCGCTCCAACTGCTGCCGTCGTAACGGAAAGCCTGGCCGCTGCCGGTAACCGCCATGCAGAAGCTGTCCGAGGTGCAGGAGACATCGGTCAGATTCCTGTCCGGGTCGATCAGCGCGCTCGTCGTCAGGTGCAACCGGTTCTGCACGCCGGCGAAATAGCCCACGACGTCCGCTATCACCGACAGCGTGACCGAGCTGTTGTTCCGAATACGGATCGTGCCTTCCGGCGGGATCCGGACGGTGACCAGTCGCTGGACGGTTCGGCCGGCCGGAAAGCTGACCATCGCCTTGCCGTCGAATGCGCGGTCACCGGCGAACACCGAAATGGAGCCGGACTGGCTCGGTGACACCACGGTGAGCAGAATCGTCTCAGCTCGCAGCCCCCAGTGCGGCGTCTTCGGGCCGGTGTATGGGGATTGGACGTTGACGCCCAGCGTCGGCACCGTTCGCAGACCGCCGGCTGTGAACGGCCCGGAGAACTCGTCGTCGTCCCAGGTCCGGCTGTCGAAGATCCGGTCCCGGGTCATCGGCAGGTAACCGCCGGTGGCCAGCGGTGATCCGGCGACGTAGTAACCGGCGAGGTCGACGACCAGGTGCAGCGCGGTCCCGGTGTTGTTGCGCACCGAGAATGCCCCGTTGCCGCCGAGCTGCGCGGTCAGCATGCTCTGCTCGGTCTGGCCGGTGGCGAAGCTGGCCGTCGTCGAGCCGTCCCAGCTGGCGCCGGCCGGGAAGACCGAAACCGAGCCGGTGGCAGCGGGGCTCAGCACGGTCAGGTTGACCACGCCGGCGCTCACGTTCGACGCCGGGATGGCGCCCCGCCCGGCCACCTGCACGGTGGCCGTGGCACCGGCTGCCAGCGGTTGCGATCCGGCTGCCCGGGTGTCGAACAGGCGCTGCAGTGACACCGGCTGAAATCCGCCGGGCACGGCCGGGCCGACGGTGTAATAGCCCACCACGTCGGCCACCAGCTGCAACGCCGACGCGGTGTTGTTGCGCACCGAGATCGCCCCGTCGCCGCCGAGCTTGGCGGTGACGGTGTTCTGCTGAGTGCTGGCAGCGGCGAAGCTGATGGTGGCGGCGCCCGACCAGGCGGTGCCTGATGGAAACACCGAGATGGAACCCGCCGCGGCCGGTGTCGGCATGCTCAGCGTGACCGTCACGGCCGAGATGCCGGACGCCGGCAGGCCTGCCACGCCTTGGACCTGCATCCGAACGGTGACACCCGGCGCAATCGGGTTGGAGGGTCGAGTGTCGAATATCCGGGTCGGATTCAGCGGTCGATAGGTTCCCGGCGACTGGCTCACCGCCGACCCCGCGGCGGTCGCAGCGGCTGTCGGCATGACCAGCGCGGCCACCGCATCGCCAGGTGTGGCCAGCACCGGAAGGACAAGGCTAACGGCCACAGCCGCGAGAGCAACGCGCATCGCACACCCCTAGGAGACACCGCCTGCAGGAAAGGGCCACAACTTAGGCCCGCGACCCGATTACAACTACATGACACCTGGTGCAGGCAAATGGTTGACGGGCAGACGGCCAGCAGCTGGCAGAGGGCGGGAAGCCATGGCTTTGCCGGCCGAACGGCCACGGTCAGGCGGCGCCCACATAGGCCGCGAGGTGCTCCCCCGTCAGCGTCGAGCGGTCGGCGACGAGGTCGCCCGGCGTGCCTTCGAAGACGATCTGGCCGCCGTCGTGGCCGGCGCCCGGACCGAGGTCGATGATCCAGTCGGCGTGGGCCATCACCGCCTGGTGATGCTCGATGACGATGACTGACTTGCCGTCCTCGACCAGCCGGTCCAGCAGGCCGAGCAACTGCTCCACATCGGCGAGGTGCAGGCCGGTGGTCGGCTCGTCCAGGACGTAGACACCGCCCCGCTCCCCCATGTGGGTGGCCAGCTTGAGCCGTTGCCGCTCGCCGCCGGACAGTGTGGTGAGGGGCTGACCGAGGCTGAGGTAGCCGAGCCCGACGTCGGCCAGCCGCTCGAGGACGGCGTGCGCGGCCGGCGTGCGCGCCTCGCCTGCGCCGAAGAACTGCTCGGCCTCGGTCACCGACATGGCCAGCACCTCGCTGATGTCCTTGCCACCAAGGCGGTATTCCAGCACCGAGGCCTCGAACCGCTTTCCCTCGCACACCTCGCACGTGGTGGCGACACCGGCCATCATCGCCAGATCGGTGTAGATGACGCCGATGCCGTTGCAGTTGGGGCAGGCGCCCTCGGAGTTGAAGCTGAACAGCGCCGGCTTCACGCCGTTGGCCTTGGCGAAAGCCTTGCGGATCGGCTCGAGCAGTCCGGTGTACGTCGCCGGATTGCTGCGCCGCGAGCCGCGGATCGCGCCCTGGTCCATCGACACCACGCCCGCGCCGGCCGGGATCGACCCGTGCACGAGCGAGCTCTTGCCGGAGCCGGCGACGCCGGTGACGACGACCAGCACCCCGAGCGGGATGTCGACGTCGACGTCGCGCAGGTTGTGCGCCGCCGCGCCGCGGATCTCCAGCGTGCCGGTGGGCGTGCGCACCGTCTTCTTGAGGGTGGTCCGGTCCTCCAGATGCCGGCCGGTGATGGTGCCGCTGTCCCGCAGGCCCTTGACGGTCCCCTCGAAGCAGACGACGCCGCCCGCCGTGCCGGCGCCGGGGCCTAGGTCGACGACGTGATCGGCGATCGCGATCGTCTCCGGCTCGTGCTCCACGACCAGCACCGTGTTGCCCTTGTCGCGCAAGCGCAGCAGCAGGTCGTTCATCCGCTGGATGTCGTGGGGATGCAACCCGGTGGTGGGCTCGTCGAAGACGTAGGTGACGTCGGTGAGCGAGGAGCCGAGGTGCCGGACCATCTTGACGCGTTGCGCCTCGCCGCCCGACAGCGTGCCCGACGGCCGGTCGAGTGAGAGGTAGCCCAGCCCGATCTCGACGAACGCGTCGAGGGTCTCGGTCAGCGTCGTCAGCAGCGGCGCCACCGACGGCTCGTCGAGGCCGCGGACCCACCCGGCCAGGTCGCTGACCTGCATCGCGCAGGCGTCGGCGATGCTGATCCCGTCGATCTTCGAGGACCGGGCCGCCTCGGACAGCCGGGTGCCGCCGCACTCCGGGCACGTCATGAAGGTCACCGCCCGCTCCACGAACGCGCGCAGGTGCGGCTGCAGGGCGTCGACGTCCTTGGACAGAATGGACTTCTGAATCTTCGGGATCAGCCCTTCGTAGGTCAGGTTGATGCCGTCGACCTTGATCTTGGTCGGCTCCTTGTGCAGCAGGTCGTTGAGCTCCCGCTTGGTGAACTTGCGGATCGGCTTGTCCGGGTCGAAGAAGCCGCAGCCGGTGAAGATGCGGCCGTACCACCCGTCCATGCTGTATCCGGGGATGGTGAGCGCGCCCTCGTTGAGGGACTTGCTGTCGTCGTACAGCGCGGACAGGTCGATGTCGGTCACCGAGCCCCGGCCCTCGCAGCGCGGGCACATCCCGCCGGTGATGCTGAAGCTACGACGCTCCTTCACGCTCTGCCCGCCACGCTCGATGGTGACTGCGCCCGCTCCGCTGATCGAGGCGACATTGAAAGAGAACGCCTGCGGCGAGCCGATGTGCGGTGTGCCGAGGCGGCTGAAGAGGATGCGCAGCATCGCGTTGGCGTCGGTGGCGGTGCCGACCGTGGAGCGGGGATCGGCGCCCATCCGCTGCTGGTCGACGATGATCGCGGTCGTCAACCCTTCGAGCACGTCGACGTCGGGCCGGGCCAGCGTCGGCATGAAGCCCTGCACGAAGGCGCTGTAGGTCTCGTTGATGAGCCGCAGCGACTCGGCGGCGATGGTGCCGAACACCAGCGAGCTCTTGCCCGACCCGGACACCCCGGTGAACACGGTCAGCCGGCGCTTCGGGATCTCGACGCTGACGTCCTTGAGGTTGTTCACGCGCGCGCCGATCACCCGGATCAGGTCGTGGCGGTCGGCGGCGTGCACCTCGGTCGCCTGCGTGTCCGTCCTCGAGGCGATGCTCATCGTGTCTCCGTCCGTCGGGCCAGGCCGCCTCCGCGAGCGCGGCAACGGTCTGCTGTCTACCGGATCGACGGAGTCGGCCGGGCGGCGGAACACCCGTTCGGCGGACACCCACCTCCGACCCCTGCAGCGGCCCCCTGCAGGGTCCCGCCGCGAGCCTGCAAGTGGCGGGGGCAGGGGGTCCTCCGTCAGACGCCGAAGAGCTGGGTCCACCAGGGGCCGCCGGGACCCTCGGCGACGCCCACACCGAGCTTCGTCAGCTCGCAGTCGAGGATGTTCGCGCGGTGGCCCGGGCTCTCCAGCCAGGCCTCCATCACCGCGGTCGCGTCGGCCTGGCCGAAGGCGATGTTCTCCGCCCGCGAGTAGTCGATGCCGGCCCGCTCGGCCCGGTCGAAGGGGGACAGACCCTCCGGGCTGGTGTGCGAGAAGTAGTCGCGGTCGCGCATGTCCGCGCTGTGCGCTCGCGCCACCGCGGCCAGCGCCGGGTCGGCGGTCAGGGCACCGCAGCCGGCGTCGACCCGGGCCTCGTTGACCAGCGCGAGCACCGCGGCCTCCGCGGTGGGGTCCGCGGGGACGGCGGCCCGGGCCACCGGCGCCGGTTCGGTCTCCGCGTCGACGGCGGGCGCCTCGGCCTCGGCCTCGGACTCGGCCGCCGGCTCCTCGACGGGGACGGCGGCCTCCGACGCCTCGGCCGCCGCGGACCCGGTCGCGGGAGCCGACGGGCTCACCGGGGACGGCGCCTCGACCGACGACGGAGCGGCGGGCGCCGCGGCCGAGGTCTGCGGCGCCGGGTCGCCGTCGACGCCCATCCGCACGAGCGGGTCGTCCACCGACCCGCCGGAGGACGACGACCCGCCCGAGCCGACCGCGTCGGGGACGGTGCCGGTGGGCGTCGGGATCGACTCGAGCGCCACCGGGTCGGTGAAGCTGGTCACGGCGCCGGACACCATGGGCGCCCCGACCGTCACGACGGCGACGGCGCCGACCACCAGGAGCAGGGGCACCAGGCGCGGGAGCCGGAGGAGGCGAGCCCACCGGGAGAGTGCTGCGGCGATGCGGGAAGAGAGCGGCGGACCCGCCTGCATGTGGTGCACGAGTGGTGGCCCTCACCAGGTGCTAGATCACGAATCGTTACTCTGGCAAGAGTAGCCGTACGCAGAGCGTGATCGGCAGTGGGCAGTGGTTGAGGTCACTGTGGGCGGGCCGACCCCGCTCGGGTGGTGCCCTGGGGAGGACGAGCGGGCAGCATGGACGTCGTCCCACTGCCCCCTTCGACAGGAGCACGCCGCCGGTGAGCGACGTCTGGCTCAACATCGTGATGGTCGTCGTCTTCGTCCTGATCGGCGGCGCCTTCTCGGGGGCGGAGATCGCGCTCGTCTCGCTCCGCGAGTCCCAGGTGCGGGCGATGGGCGAGAACGGCGGACGGCGCGGCAAGGCCGTGCAGCGCCTGCTCAGCGACCCCAACCGCTTCCTCGCCGCCGTCCAGGTCGGGGTGACCCTGGCCGGCTTCTTCTCCGCCGCGTTCGGTGCCAGCACCCTCTCCCGGCCGTTCGCCGACTGGCTGGTCGGCCTGGGCGTGCGGGAGGGTCTCGCCGGCACGCTGGCCCTCGTGCTGGTCACCATCGCGATCAGCTACCTGTCCCTCGTGGTCGGCGAGCTGACCCCCAAGCGCCTGGCGCTGCAGCGGGCCGAGGGCTTCTCCCTGCTGGTCGCCGCACCCCTCAACGCGATCGCCAAGCTCTCCCGCCCGGTCATCTGGTTGCTGTCGAAGTCGACGAACGTGCTGGTCCGGCTGCTCGGCGGCGACCCCGCGGCCAGCGGCGAGTCGATCAGCCAGGAGGAGCTGCGCGACCTCGTGACCGCGCACGAGTCGCTGACCTCCGACGAGCGCCGGCTCATCGGCGAGGTCTTCCGGGCCGGCGACCGCGAGGTCCGCGAGGTCATGACGCCGCGCACCGAGGTCGACTTCCTCGACGCGTCGATGACCGCGAGCCGCGCGGCCAAGCAGGTCTCCGACTCCAGCCACTCGCGCTACCCGGTCGTCGGCCGTGACGAGGACGACGTCCTGGGCTTCGTGCACGTGCGCGACCTGCTCCTGCCCAACCACCCGGCCGGGCGCGCCGCGACCGTCGGCGACCTGGTCCGTGACGTCAAGCGGCTCCCGGGCACCGCCGGCGTCCTCACCGCCCTGTCGGAGATGCGGCGGGAGAACCACCACCTCGCGATCGTCGTCGACGAGTACGGCGGCACCGACGGCATCGTCACCCTCGAGGACCTCATCGAGGAGGTCATCGGGGAGATCTACGACGAGTACGACGAGGACGTCGCCGGCGCGGGGGAGGAGCGCCCGGACGGCCCGCACGAGGTCGACGGGCTGCTCAACCTCGACGACTTCCGCGAGGTGACCGGGCTGCAGCTGCCCGAGGGCCCCTACGAGACCGTGGCCGGGTACGTGCTGGCCGAGCTGGGCCGGCTGCCCGTCGTCGGCGACAGCGTCGAGGCCGAGGGGCGCACGCTGACGGTCCTCGAGCTCGACGGACGGCGGATCGCGCGGATCTCGGTCAGCCGCGCGTCGGAGCCCGAGATCGACCCCGCGCAGGTGCCGACCAGCACGATCGGCACCTGAAGGACCACCCCTCCCCCCACGCCTCGCAGGCTCGGCGCGGGACCCTGAAGGGTGGCCGTTCCAGCACGTCACCGGGCTGGCGGCGGGACCCTCCAGGGAGGGCGTTCCAGCACGTCACCGGACGGGGCCGGCGGGACCCTGCGGGAGGCCACGGGGGGCGA